>DATBIF010000391.1:0-10376 GCA_036557045.1 Steroidobacteraceae bacterium | reverse complement strand
CCGGCGATGCCGCTGATGAACACCATCGGGAAGAACACCGCGATCGAGGTCAGTGCCGAGGCAGTCACTGCCATCGCCACCTCGCTCGTCCCGCTGCGCGCCGCTTCGAACGGCCCGAGGCCCGCTTCACGCTTCTTGCTGATGCTCTCGAGAATGACGACCGAGGTGTCGACCAGCGTGCCGACCGAGAGCGCGATGCCACCGAGCGACATGATGTTGAGCGTGACGCCCGACAGGTACATGAGCATGAAGGTGCCGATGACCGACACCGGTATCACGATGCCAGCGACGTAGGTCGCGCGTGCATCGCGCAGGAAGAAGTACAGCACCAGGATGGAGAGCAGGCCGCCGATGAGCGCCGCATCGCGCACTTCGCCGATGGCCGAGGAAATGAACTTCGACTGGTCGTAGACCGGCGTCAGCTCGGTCTGCGCGGGCAACGTCTTGCGCAACACCTCGAGGCGCTCGGTGAGCGCGTTCGCGAGTTGCACGGTGTTGGCGTCGCCTTCCTTGTAGACCGCGAGCTCGACCGACTCGCGGCCGTTCACGCGCGTGACAGCCTCGCGCTCCTTGTAGCCGTGCGAGACCGATGCGACGTCGCGCAGGTACACCGGCTGCCCGCCGACCGATGCGATGATGGCGTCGGCCATCTCCTCGATGCTCTGGAATTCGTTGAGCGTGCGGACCAGGAAGCGCTGCGTGCCCTGTTCCAGGCGGCCGCCGGAGAGATTGACGTTCTCGGCGCGCAGGCGACTGGCGACCGTCTCGATGGAAAGTCCCAGCTGCGCGAGCTTCTGCTGATCGACGAAGACCTGGATCTCGTCCTCGAATCCACCGCTCACCTTCACCGCGGCGGAGCCCGGCACCGCTTCCATGTCGGGCTTGAGGCGATCTTCGGCAAAACGGCGCAAAAATTTCAGCCGTTCCTCGTGCGCGTCGCCGTCGGCGCGGTGCGCAGCGCTCTTCTCGAGCAGCGCGAAGCGCATCACCGGCTCGGTGGAGGGATCGAAGCGCAGGAGCAGCGGCCGCCTGGCCTCGAGCGGCAGCTGCAGGAGGTCGAGCTTCTCGCGCACTTCGATGCCTGCGAGATCCATGTCCGTGCCCCAGACGAACTCCAGCGTCACGTCCGACTGGCCCGAGCGCGAAACGGAGCGCACCTGGCGGACGTTGCGGATGATCCCGACCGCTTCCTCGACCGGGCGCGTGATCAGGTTTTCGATCTCGAGCGGTGCCGCGCCGGCCAGCTCGGTGCGCACGGTGAGTGTGGGATAGGAGAGGTCAGGCAGGAGGTTGACCTTGAGCCGCGCCAGCGACACGAAGCCAAAGAGCGCGATGGCCACCATGCACATCACGACGGTGACGCGCCGGCGGGTAGCGAAGTCGACGAGTTGCATGCTGTGGTCCCGTTGCCGAATTGGCGCGCCGCCGCAGGCGCGATCAGCGCTTGGTGTTCGGCGCTTCGAGCTCGACCACGCGCACCGCATTGCCAGTCTTCAATCCGCCCTGGCCCACGACGACCACCTGCTCCTGGCCCTTGAGCCCGTCGGTGACTTCCACCAGCCCGTCGTTGGTCAGGCCGACACGGATGCGGCGCTGCTGAGCCTTGCCATCCTCGACGATGAACACGGTCGACTGCCCCTGGTCGTCGATGATCGCGGTGCGTGGAATCTGCAGCGCCTGCTCGCGCCGCTCATAGACGATGCCGACGCGCGCAAACATCCCGGGCTTGAGGCGCTCACTGGGATCGTCCACTTCGATCGTCGCCTTGAAGGTGGCGGTCTGCGGATCGACGACCGGACTGATGCGCGCCACGTGACCGACGAACGCCTGTTGCGGAACCGCGTCGACGTGGATGGCGGCGGGCTGGCCCGGCTTCAGCCGTTCGAGCTCGCGCTCCGGAATGTGCACATAGACGACGAGCGGCTTGAGGTCCGTGACCTTGAACAGCACGTCGTTCGGCTTGATCGTGTTGCCGACCTTGACGAAGCGTTCGGCGACGACGCCATCGATGGGAGCGCGGATCTCGGTGTATGACAGCTGTAGTTGCGCGAGCTCATAGGCGGCGCGCTGCGCGTCGACTTCGAACTTCAGATTTTCGAAGGCGCCCGGCGAGACCAGCCCCTTGTCGTGCAGCTCGACATTGCGCCGGTAATCGCGCTCCAGCTTGGCGAGCGTGGCGCTGGCTTTCTGCGCTTCGAGGCGCAGCTGATCGCCGTCGAGGCGGGCGAGGACCTGTCCCGCGCGTACCGCGCGGCCCTCCTCGACGAGTATCGCCCGCACCTCGCCGCCCACCTTGGCGACGACGGCGGCTTCTTCATCAGCTTCGAGCGAGGCAGTGCCCGAATAGACCGCGACCATCTCGGCGCGGCGTGGGGTACGCACTTCGACGGGGATCGCGGGCGCTTCCTTGTCGTCCTTCGCGTCGGGGGTCTTGCCGTCTGCCTTCTCGCCACATCCGCTGATCAGCCCGGCAAACGCCAGGATCAGAACCAGGATCAGACGCTGCCTGTACATACCGCCTCCCAGCCCGGAAGCCGGCTTTTTGCAGCTGGCTCAGTGAGTTATAAGCAGACGACCGGACAATTCAGGGTCGAGTGCCTCGGGCTGGGAGGATGCTACAAGTAGCTTAGTGTTATAGTCAAGTATAACAGTGGACAGGAGGCTCGCAGGAGGCCGTGGCAGGCCTAACTTCCCTTGGAGGCTTGAGCCAGCAGAGGGAGGGAAGTCATGTCAGCGACGATCTGGCTCGCTTCCGTGAGCACTACATCGGCGCTTTCGGTGTCACTGATCTCATCGATGCTGGCGAGCGGTTTCAGGCCGTGCGCAGCGCGGCGCGTGTTCTCACGCGCGAGCCGCTCTTTGTCGAGAGCGGTGCGCTCCTGCTCGCGGACCTTGAGGTTGAGCGAGACCGTCGTCTGCTGACGCAGGCGGTCGACCGAGGCCACATCGTCGACGAGGCTGCGGAAATCCGGGTCGACGGCTGCGCGCTGATCATGGATGCGTGAGAGCTGCGTGACCGCCGGCGCGAGCTTCATGTCGTCGTTGAAGGGCACTGCGGCGATTCGATCCCAGGGCAGGGCGCTGTCACGCGTGTTCTCGCCGACTTCGTCGGCGCTGATGAGCGACGGCAGCGCGATGTCGGGCGTGACGCCGTGGTTCTGCGTGCTGTCGCCGGTGACGCGGTAGAACTTGCCGATCGTGATCGTGAGCTGCCCGAATTCAGGCTTCGGCCCCAATGCGAATCGATCGAGGGGAATGAGGTTCTGAACGGTGCCCTTGCCGTAGGTCTGCTGACCGATGACGAGCCCGCGGCCATAGTCCTGGATGGCGGCGGCGAAGATCTCCGACGCGGACGCGCTGAAGCGATCGACCAGCACCGCCATCGGTCCGGTGTAGGCAGGCTCGGGTTCGGGATCGTCCAGCACTTCGACCGTGCCGCCGGTCTCGCGCAACTGGACCACGGGCCCGCCCTTGATGAACAGTCCGGTGAGTCCCGTCGCCTCAGGCAGCGATCCGCCGCCGTTGTTGCGCAGGTCGATGAGCAGCCCATCGATGCCAGCAGTCTTGAGCTCTGCGATGAGATTGCGGACATCGCGCGTGGTGCTGCGGTAGTTTCGATCGCCCGCCGCCCGCGCCTCGTAGTCCTGGTAGAAGCTCGGCACCGTGATCACGCCGATCGACAGGTCGCGATCGCCGCGATGCACTTTGCGAATCTCCTTGTGTGCCGCCTGCGCTTCCAGCGTGACCTTGTTGCGGGTGAACTCGACGATCTTCTCGTTGCCGGGCGCCGCTCCGACCGGCAATACCTGCAGGCGCACGATGGAGTTCACCGGGCCGCGAATCAGCTGCACGACATCGTCCAGACGCCAGCCGATCACGTCCGTCATCGGGCCATCCTTCCCCTGCGCGACGCCGGTGATGCGGTCATTGGCCCCGAGCTGGCTGGACTGCGAGGCGGGTCCGCCCGGCAGGATGCTCAGCACCGTCACGTAGTCATCGACGAGCTGGAGCGAGGCGCCGATGCCCTCGTAGGAGAGGCTCATGGCGATCCGGTATTCCTCGGAATTGCGCGGCGAGAAGTAGCTCGAGTGTGGGTCGTAGGCGCGCGCGTACGCATTCATGAAGTTCTCGAACACATCGTCGGCGGAGACCTGGTCGATGCGCTTGATCACACGCTCGTAACGCTTGCGCAGGATGTCGGCGGTTTCGTTCCAGTTCTTGCCGGCGAGGCGCAGCGTCAGCCCGTCGTTCTTGACGCGCTTGCGCCACAGCTCGTTCATCTCGGCGGCGGTCGCGGGCCAGGGCGCCTTTTCACGGTCGAATTCGAAGGTTTCGTTGAGGGTGTAATCCGGCTCCTGGTCGAGCAAGCCGAGCGCGTAATTCATGCGCTCGCGGTTGCGCTCGCGAAAGCGGCCGAAGATGGTGAAGGCGGGCTCGAGCGCGCCGGTCTTGATCGCGTCGTCGAGCCGCAGGCGCAGGCGCTCGAACTCGGCGATATCGCTGGCCATGAAGTAGCTGCGCGCGCCATCGAGCGACTCGAGATACAGGTCGAAGATCTTCGACGACAGCTTGTCGTCGAGCGGTACCTGCGCATAGTGCGCCCGGTCGAGATTCTCATAGACGCGGCGCGCGATGCTGCGATGTCGATCGCTGGGCTGAAGGGCAGCCGCCGTGGTCGTGTCGGTGGCTTTCGCAACGGTGGTCGACGGCGGTTGTGCCGATCCACCAACGCCCACGGCCAGGAACAACGCGACAGCGACGAATATGATCCGACGGAAGGCGAAGGTTTGCATGTGCTCCGTTTGACAGCGGCTGGGCTGCGCAAATTCCCTGCTAGACTCGTGGCCTAGGCTAGAAGGCCGCGGTCGCGCGATCAAGTGCGATCACCGCCGGTTGTGCTGCGATCGACATGCGACCGCTGACTGTGCTCATTGGCATCATCCTCGGTTCCTCGGTGGCCATCGCCCTGGGGCTGACCATGGTGCTGATTGTCTTCCTGATTCTGGCCGGGGATGAACCGCAGCTGCGGACCGAATTTCGACCGCTGCTGCAGAGCGCCGCGGTGTTTGCCGGGCTCGCAGCCGTGGCTGCGGCGAGCTTCGCCGCGAGCCTGCGTCAGCTCCACTGGCGACGCTGGGCCATCGGCGCCCTGTGGACCAGCCTGATCCTGGTCACCTGGCTCTATTGGCCGCGCACGCTGTGAAAAATTCGACAAACTGAACGGGGGATACGCATGCGCAAACGCTCGATGTGGCTCGCGATTGGCTGTGTGGCGATCGTTGCGCTTGCCAGCCAGGCCAAGGACGCGACACCGATTCCCTGGCTCGACATCGACGTTTTCCGCGCGCACGTTGCGGCGCTGGCTTCGGACGGGTTCGACGGCCGCAAGCCGGGGACGATCGCCGAGGAGAAGACCGTGGACTACATCCGCCGCGGCTTCGCCGAGGCGGGCCTCAAGCCGGGACACGGCACGACGTTCTATCAGTCGGTACCGCTGGTCGAAATCACGGCGGCGCCCGATGCGACGCTCGCGTTCGAACGCGGCGCGACCAGGCAGGATCTCAAGTACGCGCACGACATGGTGGTCTGGACCAAGCGCGTAGTGGCGCAATCCTCGCTCGACAAGAGCCCGCTGGTCTTCGTGGGCTACGGCATCGTCGCACCCGAGTACGACTGGAACGACTACGCCGCGGCCGACATCAAGGGCAAGACGGCCGTCATTCTCATCAATGATCCCGGTTTCGCGACCAACGATCCGAAGCTGTTTCGCGGTCGCGAGATGACCTATCACGGCCGCTGGACCTACAAGTTCGAAGAGGCCGCGCGGCAGGGCGCCGCGGGCGCGCTCATCATCCACGAAACGGAGCCCGCTGCTTACGGGTGGAACGTCGTCACTGCGAGCTGGACAGGGCCGCAGCTCGACCTGGCGACCGCCGATGGCAATGTGGGGCGGGTCGCGATCGAAGGCTGGATCAGCAATGAAGCGGCGCAGTCGCTGTTCAAGCTGGCCGGGCAGGATCTGGCAGCGCTGCAGGCGGCGGCGGCAAAGCGCGACTTCAAGGCAGTGCCTCTCGGCGTGCAGGCGAGCGTCACGGTACGCAATGCGATCCGGCGTTCGAACTCCTCGAACGTCATCGGCATCCTTCCCGGCAGCAAGAGGCCTGACGAATACCTGATCTATACCGCCCACTGGGATCACTTCGGACACGCGGTCGACAAGCCCGGCGATGCGATCTTCAACGGTGCGATCGATAACGCGACCGGTGTCGCGGGCATCATGACGCTGGCGCGCGCGTTCGCGCACGCTACGACACCCCCGGAGCGCTCGATCGTGTTCCTGGCGGTGACCGGCGAGGAATCGGGATTGCTGGGGTCGGCCTACTACGCGGAGAACCCGATCTATCCGCTGGCGCACACCGCCGCGGTCGTCAATCTCGATGCGCTCTACGCCGGCGGTCCGGCTCGCGACATCGTGGTCGTCGGGTCGGGCAACTCGGAGCTGGAGGACTACCTGCGCAAGGCCGCCAAGCAGCAGGACCGGGTGACTTCGCCGGAGCCGACTCCCGAGAAGGGCTTTTACTATCGCTCGGATCACTTCAACTTCGCCAAGAAGGGCGTGCCGGCGCTGTATACCAAGCTCGGCATGGACGATCGCGAGCACGGCCGCGAGTACGGCCGGCAGCAGCAGGAAGAATACATCGCCAAGCGCTACCACCAGCCGAGTGATGAGTACAGCAAGGATCTCGATTTGCGCGGCTCGTTCGAGGACCTCGAGCTGATGTACCGGGTCGGCGAGCGTGTCGCCAACGAGAAGAGCTGGCCCGAGTGGTACAAGGACAGTGAATTCCGCGCGGTTCGTGAGCAGTCCGACCGCGAGCGTTGATCGCGCACGGGGCGACTCTAGCGCCTTGCAGGCGTCACTTCGGACGTGACGGTCTCTGACGGCGCGTCGGGGCTCGCAATCAGCACCAGGCGGCTGCGCGGCAGGACGGTGCCACGATCGCTCCGCTTCTGACGCAGGTGCACGCCCGGCTCGCCATGCTTGTCGAGGCCGACATAGAGCGTGGCAGCAGAGGAGTCCCAGAGTGTCAGCAGCGGCCACGCCTGGACGCGCTTCAGACGATTGATCAGAGGTTGGTTGTCGCGAAACTGCAGTGCGGCGAGCGGAGCGACACGACCCGACGTCCTCATCCAGGACGTGTCCGTCCGAACCGGTCCGACCTCGGGCGCCTCGACATCGCTCGGCGGAACCGCAGCGAAGTCCGAACGCAGAGTCGGAGGCGGTTGCAGCAACAGATCGAGCGCCGGCCGAAAATCGCAGACCGTGCAGGCAAGTTCGGCCAGGCTGTTGCGGCTGGGCTCGGAGCGCGCGCTTGCCGTGGGCTCTGGCGACCGTTGTGCTTGTGGCGGATCGAAGGCAAACGCGCACAGCGGCAACATGCCGAGTATGACGGCCGGGACTGACTGGAAGTTATGGCGCGGGCTGCTCATCGTGCGTACGGGGCGGCCTCTTCGTGTGCTCGCCACGTTGCGCCGTCGCGGCGGCGCCGACTGTGAGGCAAGTCTCAGCGCGCCGGAATGAGCGCGTTATGTCGCAACAACCACCCGCGGGCGGCGAATTCAGTCAGCGGTGTCGTCCGGGATCGGTGCGCGCGGCCAGAACCAGCGACGCATGCGGATCAGCAAGCGCATGAGCTGGACCAGCAGATACGGGCCGAGCACCACGCACCAGTTGGCCAGCGAGCGATGGAAGAGACCGCGGTAGTAGTCGGCGATGAACGAGCCGAGTCCTCCGGCCGAGTAGGGGCCCAGGGTGAGGACGCCGACCATGTAGATCGCCAGCGGCATCACGATGAAGCCGACGACCAGGCCCGCGACCAGCAGCCACAGCTCGCGACGCAGTCGCGGGTGGCGACGCAATGCCTCTGCGAACCAGTGGGGTGGCTTGACTCTGCTGGGATCGATGGACTCGTTCACGTCGTCGTTCCAGTCCCGGGTGCCGCATTGTCCGGGGCGCGGCGTTGCCGGGCAACCGTCCGGCTCACACGCGTGGCTATAATCGCGCGGCGGAGGTGTGGATGGAGCGCATTCGGGCCGCAGTCGTGGGCGTCGGCTACCTCGGACGCTTTCACGCGCAGAAATATTCGACGCTGGAGCGTGCCACGCTCGTGGGCGTCGCGGACGTGTCGGCCGAGAACCGCGAACGCGTCGGCAAGGAGCTCGGCGTTCCCGTACATGCCGACTACCGCGACCTGCTGGGCCGCGTCGACGCGGTCAGCATCGCGACGCCGACACCTCTGCACTACGAAATCGCCGCCGCGTTCCTCGCATCCGGCGCCCACGTCCTGGTGGAGAAGCCGGTCACGACGACGGTTGCGGACGCGCGGCGTCTCATCGAGCTGGCCGGGCGCGTGCAGCGGGTCCTGCAGGTAGGTCATCTCGAGCGCTTCAACTCGGGCCTGCTCGCGCTCGATGGAATCCTCACGACGCCGCGCTTCATCGAGTCCCATCGGCTCGCGCCTTTCAGGCAGCGCGGCACGGACGTCAACGTGGTTCTGGACCTGATGATTCACGATATCGATATCATCCAGGACATCGTGCACGCGCCCATCGCGACGCTCGATGCGGTCGGAGCGCCGGTATTCTCCGGCGAGATCGATATCGCCAACGCCCGCATCCGATTTGCCAACGGCTGCGTCGCGAACACCACCGCCAGCCGCGTCAGTCTCAAGACCGAGCGCAAGCTCCGGCTGTTCCAGGACGACGCCTACATGTCGGTCGACCTGCAGCAGAAGATCCTGACAGTGGTTCGCAAGACCGACAAGCCGATGCAGGGCGATCTGCCGCCGGTACAGATCGAGGAGCGAACCTTCGAGCAGGGCGATGCACTCAAGGCCGAGATCGAATCATTCCTCGACTGCATCGCCTACCGCAGACCGCCCGTCGTGTCCGGTGAGGACGGGCTGCGCGCGCTGGAGACCGCGATCAGGATTACCGAGCAGGTGACCGGTCGGCCATACCAGGCGGTGTGATCGCTGCGGCAAGGCGGCCCGCGAGGCTCAGCGGGCTGAGTATCCGAAGCGGGAAATCCACGGTTCGAGAATGGGCAGGACCGGCGCGAGCTGAGTGTGATAGTGGCGCCAGTGGCCGATGCCGCTCGCGCTGAGTCCGCCAGCGAGTTGCGCGCCGCTCGGTGTGACAATATTGCGCTCGGCCACGCGTGCCGCGAAATCGCGCAACGAGTCGCTCCATTGCAGTCCGATGAAACCGCAGATCCTGCGCACCTCGCCATCGAAGTCCGCGATCAGTTCCTCGAGGCGCACTTCGATGGTCGGCAGTTGCACCAGGTCGGTGAGCCCGGTGGTGAGTTGCATGACTGCGTCATACATCGCGGCTGCGCCCTGCAAGGTCAGCAGCTGGTAGTACGGCGCACTCATTGCGAAGCGGCGCCGGAAGCAGCTGAGGATCACATCGCGCGGATCACGCAGCGCGAGCAGCACGCGGGCGTGCGGGAACAGGCGCGCGATCAGCGGCAGCTTCAACCCATTGAGCGGGTGCTTGTCCACGAAATACTTGCCGCGGACGGCAGCCCCTGCCTCGGCGACACGCTGCCAATAGAGCGCCCTGAACCGATCCAGCTCCGGTTCCGGTGCGTGTGCCAGGCGCTCCAGACCCTCAGGTTCACGCAGGTACTCACGCGCTCCATCGATCAGCGTCTCCCTTTCCTCGAGCGCCTCCACGTCCGCATGACTCGCCAGTACCTGCTCGAGCAGCGTAGTGCCGGAGCGCGGAAATCCGATCAGGAACACATGACCGCGGGCGCCGGACGGAGCTACCGCCTGCATCGAACGATGCCAGCTGTCGCGCGAGGTGCGTTGGAAATAGCCCTGCATCGCCTGCGCGAGCTCCAGCGTGGTCCGCTCGTTCGCGAAGCGGCTGGCATAGATGAGGCGACGTTCCTCGTTGGCGCTCGTATACGCCTCGAAGGCTTCGCGGAAACGCCCCTGGGCATCGAGCGCATCCCCGAGAGCGCTGCGCGCCAATGCCTGTTCGAGTCGCGTTGGTCGCGGGTCGGAAAGCAGGCCGCGCAGAAGGGTCTCGGCCTTCTCGGCGGCGCCCAACGCGACGTCTGCTGCCGCGAGGGACATCACTGCATTGGGAAAATTCGGCTCGGCACGCAGCACCTGTTCGGCGAACTGGCGCGCTTGCGCATGCTCGCCGCGCCGGCTGTGAAGGGAGGCCAGGCCTGAGAGCGCGATCAGGTTGCCCGCCTGCAACTCGATTGCACGACGGTAGGCCTCTGCCGCCGCGAGGGACATCACCGCATTGGGAAAATTCGGCTCGACACGCAGCACTTGTCCGGCGAACTGGCGCGC
>DATBIF010000390.1:0-3020 GCA_036557045.1 Steroidobacteraceae bacterium | reverse complement strand
ATCGTGGTTGCCCACGGCGGCAGGCTCGCGTACCGTCCGGCGCAGGGAGGCGGAGCCTGTTTCTACTTTATCCTGCCGGTACTTCCCGAGGACTCGCCATGAAGGAGCCGACTGCGACTGTCTGCGTTGTGGACGATGACGAGGCCGTGCGTGGCTCGCTGAAGCTGCTGCTCAAGACCCTCGGTGTGCCGGCGCTCGCGTACGGCTCGGCACAGGAATTCCTCGCCGATTTCGATCCACAACGCCGGGGCTGCCTGGTACTCGATATCCGCATGCCGGGGATGAGCGGCCTGGATCTGCAGCAGGAGCTCAACACGCGCGGCGCCCTGGTGCCGATCATCTTCATCACCGGTCACGGTGACGTGCCCATGGCGGTCGAGGCGATGCAGCAGGGCGCGATGGATTTTCTGCAGAAGCCGTTTCGCGACCAGGATCTCCTCGACCGCATCAACAAGGCCCTGGAAAAGGATCGCGCCGGACGCGAGCTGCTCGGCAATCGCGAGCGGCTGCGCGCGCGCATCGACACGCTGACGCCACGCGAGCGCGAGGTGATGAAGCTCATCGTCGCCGGCAAGGCCAACAAGGTCATCGCGGGCGATCTGCAGCTCAGCCAGCGGACCGTCGAGATCCATCGCGCCCACGTGATGGAAAAGATGGGGGCCAACTCGCTGGCACACCTGGTGCGCATGGCCATCGAGGCGGAGCGCACCGGCGACACTCCAGCCTGAAGCTGCGAACGCGGACTCGTCCGGCGCCGCTGCGGCACACGGCGCAGCTCCTCAGGGCCGGTTGCGGTAGAAACGCTGCTTCATGAGCTCCGCGCAAGCGACGTAGAGGCCGGTCACGGCCACCAGCGCCGCCAGCACCATGGCCGGGAGCGGAACGAAACCGAGGAGCGGCGCGAACGGCAGATACGGGATCACGAATGCCAGGATTGCGACCAGCGCCGTCGCCACCAGCAGCGTCGGGCTCGGCCGGCTTCGCCACGAAACGCGCCGCGTGCGCACGACGAGCGCCACCGCCAGTTCGGTGATCAGCGATTCGACGAACCAGCCGGTGCGAAACAACGCCACTCCCGAAGCGAACAGCCCGATGAGTACCGCGAAGGTGAGGAAGTCGAACAGGGAGCTGAGCAGGCCGAAGGACACCATGAAGCGCCCGACGAAGGCGATGTTCCAGCGCCGTGGCCGGGCGATGAGCTCGGGATCGACCGCGTCGCCTGCCAGCCCGATCGCCGGGATATCCGAGAGAAAATTGTTGAGCAGCACCTGGCTTGCAAGCAGCGGCAGGAAGTCGAGCAGCAGCGACGCCACTGCCATGCTCACCATGTTGCCGAGATTGGCGCTCATCGTCATCAGCAGGTACTTCATGGTGTTGGCGAAGGTGCGCCGTCCTTCCTCGATGCCGCGGCGGATGACATCGAGATCACGGTCGAGCAGGACGAAATCCGCGGCGTCACGCGCCACATCGACCGCGCTCTCCACCGAAAGACTGGTATCGGCCGCGTGCATCGCGGGCGCGTCATTGACGCCGTCGCCGAGAAATCCCACCACGTGACCCATCTTGCGCAGCGCGAGGATGATGCGCTCCTTCTGGTTGGGGTCGACGGCAACGAACAGGTCGGTCTTCTCGGCCGCGTGCCACAGGGCCTCGTCGTTGAGATCATCGAGGTCATGGCCGCTCAGGACGCGCGCGTGCGGCAGCCCGACGAGCTGCGCGACATACCGCGCCACGAGTTCGACATCCCCGGTGATGACCTTCACGCTCACTCCCAGGCGGGCGAGATCTGCGAGGGCCTGGGTGACACCCGCTTTCGGGCGGTCTGCGAATACGAGGAAGCCTGCGAACTCGAGGTCGCGCTCGGTTTCGCGGCCGTAGCTGCCCGCGAGCGGCACGGTTCGAGTAGCGATGGCCAGCACGCGCATGCCCGCAGCACTCCAGCCGCGGAACCGCTCGAGGAGCGACGCCCGGGTCTCGCCGTCGAGCGGCCGGCCATCGCTGAGCTTCGCGCACAGTTCGAGCACGTTCTCGACCGCGCCCTTGGTGATCAGCTGCGCTGCATCGCCCGCGCGCACGATCACGCTCATGCGTTTGCGCACGAAGTCGTAGGGCACCTCGCCGAGCTTGGCGCCGCCGCCGCTCTCGAACCGCCGCGCCTGCAGGATCGCGCCGTCGAGCGGATTGGCAAATCCGGTCTGCAGCGCCGCATTGCTCGCGCCGAGCTCGAGCACGCGGTCGGACACCAGGCCCTCGGGGTCGTACGCATTTTCCAGCGTGACGACACCCTCGGTCAGCGTGCCGGTCTTGTCCGTACAGAGCACATCGATGCTGCCCAGGTTCTCGATCGCGTTGAGTCTTCGAACCAGCACGCCGCCTGCGGCAAGGTTCTGGGCGCCGCGCGCCAGGTTCACCGTGAGGATGGCCGGCAGCAATTCCGGACTCAGGCCGACGGCCAGCGCCACGGCAAAGAGCAGGGTATCGATGAGCGCGCGACCCAGCAGCGCGTTGGCAGCGAACACCAGCACCACCATGACGAGCGCAGTGGCCATCAGCAGGTAGCCAAAGCGACGAATGCCGCGCTCGAACTCGGTATCAGGTGCCTTCAGCGAGAGGCGCTGCGCAATCGTGCCGAAGCGGGTGGCTCGCCCGGTGCGCATGACGCGGCAAACGGCCATGCCGCTGCGGACATTGGTGCCGAGAAACACTGCCGATGATGGATCGCCGCGCACCGGGGCGGGCCTCTTTTCGACCGGGAAGCTCTCGCCCGTGAGCACCGCCTCGTTGACGAAGCAATCGGTCGCCTGCAGGAGCTCGGCGTCCGCAGGCACCAGGTTCCCGGCCGACAACAGCACGATGTCCCCGGGCACCACTTCGCGCGCGGGCACGGCGATCTCTGTCCCATCGCGCAGGACCCGTGCCTTCACCGCAACCCGTGCGCGCAGATCGGCGAGGGTGACCTGTGCACGGTATTCGCGCGCGTAGCCGATGGCGGCGCTCAGCAGCACGATGGCGAGCACGAT
>DATBIF010000389.1:0-3081 GCA_036557045.1 Steroidobacteraceae bacterium | reverse complement strand
GGCCGTCACTGTGCTGGTTCCTCCGGGGGATAACTGGATGATCCACGTCGCGCTCGAGGTCGTGAAGCCGGGCGACGTCCTGGTCGTCGCGCCGAGCTCGCCGTGCTCCGACGGCTATTTCGGCGACCTGCTTGCAACGTCGTGCCGCGCCCGCGGCGGCGTCGGCCTGATCATGGATGCGGGCGTGCGCGACGTGGCGACGCTCACGCAGATGAAGTTTCCGGTCTGGAGCAAGGCGATCTGGGCACAGGGCACCATCAAGGCGAGTCTCGGTTCGGTCAACACGCCGATCATCTGCGCCGGGCAGCGGATCGAGCCCGGGGATGTGATCGTCGCCGACGACGACGGCGTCGTTGCAGTGAGGCGCGCAGATGCGGCCAGGGTTGCCGAGGCGGCGCGCGAGCGGATCGCCAACGAGGAAGACAAGCGCAAGCGCCTGGCGGCGGGCGAGCTCGGGCTCGATATCTACAAGATGCGCGAGAAGCTCGCCGCGCTCGGTCTCGAGTACCGCTGAAGACGGCGATGTCGAACGCGCGCCAGACCCCCATCCCCTGCACGCTGATGCGGGGCGGGACTTCCAAGGGTCCGTTTTTCCTGGCCACCGACCTGCCCACCGATCCTGCACTGCGCGATCACGTCCTCCTCGCGGTCATGGGCTCGCCCGATCCGCGGCAGATCGACGGCGTGGGTGGCGCGGAGCCACTCACCAGCAAGGTCGCGATCGTGTCGAAGTCGACGCGGCCCAACGTCGATGTCGAGTATCTCTTCGCGCAGGTGTCGATCGAGAAACCGCTGGTCGATGTCAACCCCAATTGCGGCAACATGCTGGCCGGTGTCGGGCCGTTCGCCATCGAGAAGGGCCTCGTGCCGGCGCGCGATCCGGTGACGCAGGTGGCGATCTACATGGTCAACACCGGGAATCTCGCCGTCGCCAAAGTGCAGACACCGGGCGGTGTCGTGCGCTATGACGGCAACACTGCCATCGCCGGCGTACCGGGAACGGCCGCGTCCATCGAGATCGATTTTCTCGATACGGCCGGATCAGTGTGCGAGTCGCTCCTGCCCACCGGCAGAGCACGTGATGTCGTCGAGGGCATCGAAGTCACGTGCATCGACAACGGCATGCCGGTCGTCGTGATCCCCGCCGCTGCGCTCGGCAAGACGGGATATGAATCACCAAAGGACCTGGATGCCGATGTGGCCTTCAAGCAGCGGCTCGAGAAGCTGCGCCTCGCCGTCGGCCCACTGATGGGTCTTGGCGACGTGCGCGACAAGGTCGTTCCCAAGATGACGCTGATCGCGCCGCCGCGCGCGGGTGGCCATGTCTGCACGCGCACCTTCATTCCGCATCGCTGCCATGCTGCGATCGGCGTTCTCGGCGCCGTGAGTGTGGCCACCGCATGCGTCCTGCCAGGATCTGTCGCCAACGGCATCGTGAGGAAGCCGTCCGGACATCCGCTGATCTTCTCCGTGGAGCATCCGAGCGGTGAGTTCACCGTGACGCTGGAGGTGTCCGGCGAAGGCGCTGACTTCAAGGTCGGCCGCTCGGGAATCCTGCGCACCGCGCGCGCGCTCTTCGAGGGACATGCGCTGGTGCCGCACGCAATCTGGGACGGCCGCTCGCGCTGACCCCATTCCCGGCACAACGGGCTGCATGGCCTGCGGCGTTCAGTGACAGATCAGCTTGCCGTCGCGCAGTTCGCAGTTGTCGGGCGGGCCGAACTTGTTCCAGTACTCGAACAGGTTCAGGCGCGAGGCGAGGATCTGAAAGCGCGGATCCTGGCGAAACGGGAGCATCTCCCGCATCCACATGAATCCCCACGCCGTGCCTATGGTGCCATGCTCTGCGAGGAGATCGAGCGCCTGGTTCGCGACCTCGAACGCCTCGGCTCTCGCCCCAAGCCGTGTGTACCACAACACGAAGCGGCGCAGGCTCAGTTGAGTCAGGTGCTCGGAGCCCACGCGCGAGCGCAGCTGGTTGAGTTTCTCGACGGCGCTGGAGTATCCATCGCGTCTCGCCAGCGCCGCACATATGCTTTTCACGACCTCTGTCCCGCCCGCATCCCGGAACGGAGGAATGAGCGCATCAACGAGCAGACTCGCCGCCTCGTCGTAACGCCCGCGATGCAACGCGTCAGCCGCGTACGCATCGGGCACGAAGAAATAGTCCTTCGGCAGACCCAGCTCGATCGCCAGATCCAGAAAGCGACGCGCCTCGTCATAGCGCCCGAGGAACTGATAAGCGGCGCCTAGGCTGATCAGATTGACCATCCATGCGGGCGCCACATCGTGGACTTCCAGACAAAGAGCCAAGGAGCGCTCCAGGCAGCCTACTGATTCGTACAGGTAGTTCACCATGGCGGAGCGCACGGTCGGGTCGTTGGTGGTGTCGAGAGCGAGAGCGTTCTGAAACGCCGATTCCGCTTCGACCCATCTGCCCTGCGCCGTGCGCAGCACGCCGAGGGCCGCACACGGGCCATAATCCTCGGGCGCAAGAGCCAGCGCCCGATCGATGTCGCGCTCAGCATCCGCCAGCGAGCCAAGGCCCGGTAAGTCGAATGCGAACGCCTGGGCACGAAGCGAGGCCATGAGAGCCAGGGCGCGTGCAAATTTCGGGTCGAGCGCGAGCGCTTGTTGCAAGAGCTCGACGGCGCGCTGAAATCGGACCGATTGAAAGAACCCCACTGCCTGCAGGAAGAGATGATAGGCCTCGAACCGTTGCGTCGGAGCCTCGCGGGGTTGAACGCCCAGGCGATCCACCCCCAGGTCGGAGCGTAATGTGCGCACGATTTCGCGCGCCAGCTCGTCCTGCAATTCGAACAGATCGTCAAACTTCCGGTCGTAGCTCTGCGACCACAGGTGATAGCCACTGTCGGCGTCGATAAGCTGCGCGGTCACGCGAATTCGCGCGCCAGCGCTGCGCACACTCCCTTCCAGCACGGCGCCCACGCGCAGATCCTTCGCGATCTGCACCAGGTCTACACTTCTGCCCTTGTAAGCGAAGGACGAGGTGCGCGAAGGCACTCTCAGACCCGGCAGCCGCGCGAGCGTGTGAATCAATTCCTCGGCCATCCCATCGCT
>DATBIF010000388.1:0-2091 GCA_036557045.1 Steroidobacteraceae bacterium | reverse complement strand
CTTCGACCAGGAGCGGGATCACGAGAATCTGGTAGTTGCCGCCGGCTTGTGCGGAGCGCCGTATCATTTCGTCCAGTATGGCGGGATGCAGGATCGCCTCGAGTCGCGCGCGCCGCGCAGCGTCGCTGAACACGAGCTCGCGCATGCGGCGTCGGTCCAGTCCGCCGGATGCGTCGAGCACTTCGCGTCCGAACTCCTGCACGACGCGCGTGAGAGCGGGCTCGCCCGGGGCGACGACATCGCGCGCGATCGCGTCGGTATCGATCACGGGCACGCCGCGCGCCGCGAACAGGCCGGCGACGGCACTCTTGCCGCTCGCGATTCCGCCGGTCAGGCCAATGCGCAGGGGTCTCACGGACTGCATTATCTGTCAGCGCGGGTGTCTGCGAGAGACAGTGTTGCGACGTGCCTGCCGGGTGGCGTCCGGCGCAACGGCGCCGCCAGCCCGAGCCGCGCTAGCGAAGACCGCTGAGGTGCAGGTAACGCTCGATGAGCTGAGGACCCCACATGAGGGCGATCCAGCCAGCCGCGGCGAGGTAAGGACCAAACGGAATCGGGATGTCCCGGCCGTGGCGCTTGAGCATGACGAGCGCGATCCCGACGATCGCACCCGTTGCAGCCGAGAGCAGGATGATCAGCAGCAACATCTGCCAGCCGAACCACGCACCAAATGCCGCAAAGAGCTTGAAGTCGCCGTAGCCCATGCCTTCCTTGCCGGTGAGCAGGCGGAAGACGTGAAACACCAGCCAGAGGCTCAGATAGCCAGCCGCGGCACCGATGATGCTGCTGCGCGGATCGACAGGCATCGGGAACGACGATTGCGGGTTGTGGGCGAGGCTGGCGAGGAGGCCGAGCCATAGCAGTGGCAACGTGATGCTGTCCGGCAGCAGCTGGTGATCGATGTCGATGCCGGAAAGCGCGATGAGGCTCCAGGTGAAGAGCAAGGCGGCGGCGAGCTCCCACGAGAAGCCGAACCGCCAGGCGACGAGAGCGGAGAGGATTCCGCTGAGCAGTTCGACGAGCGGGTAGCGGAGTGAAATGTGCGTCCCGCAGCCGGCGCAGCGTCCGCGCAGCAGGAGGTAGCTGATGACGGGAATGTTCTGCCAGGCACGGATCGTTGCGTGGCACTTGGGGCACCGCGAGCGGGGTGTGAGCAAGTTGAAGGTCTGCTCAGGCGCCGGCTGTGTGGCGAACGTCACCGGGGATTCAACCGACGCCGTGACTGCCCGCGCATCGAGTTCCGCACAGTGCTGTCGCCAGTCGCGTTCCATCATGGTTGGGAGGCGGTGAATCACGACGTTGAGGAAACTGCCGACCAGCAGGCCAAGCACCACTACGATGGCAATCAGCAATGTGGGATTCGCCTGTAGTAGCTGTGCCGCGGTCACGTCAGTTTCCCCGGTCTCGACGACAGAAAAGCACTTACCAGAAACACGAACGCCGCGCGAGAGCGCGGCGTTCCAAGCGCAGTTGCAGGTCGTATCAGATGACCGAACCCAGCTTGAAGATCGGCAGGTACATCGCGATCACGAGACCGCCCACCAGCACGCCGAGGATCGCCATGATCAGCGGCTCGAGCAGGCTGCTCATGCTGTCGACGGCGTTGTCCACATCCGCCTCGTAGAACGTCGCAACCTTGCCTGACATCTCGTCGAGGGATCCCGACTCCTCGCCGACCGCGATCATCTGCACCACCATGTTGGGGAAGAGCCCGGTGTTCTCCATCGCGCGCTGCAGGCGCTGGCCGGTGGATACCTCGTCCTTCATCTTGAGGACAGCCTGCTCATAGACGATGTTGCCGGTCGCGCCCGCGACCGATTCCAGCGCCTCCACCAGCGGAACACCGGCGCTGAACATTGTGGACAGCGTGCGCGCGTAGCGCGCGATTGCGGCCTTGACGAGGATCGGGCCGACGATCGGCAGCTTCAGCGACAGGCGATCGATCGTCTCGCGCATCGCGCGCGAGCGCTTCTTGGCCTCGATGAAGAAATACACCGAGCCGCCCGCCAGGATGGCCATCCACCAGCCCTGGTCCTGCACGAAACGCGACGCGCCGATCACCATCTGCGTGAAAGCCGGCAGGTCCGCACC
>DATBIF010000387.1:0-3165 GCA_036557045.1 Steroidobacteraceae bacterium | reverse complement strand
AGGAGCAAACGCGATAAACCAGCCGTGAGCGAGGCCGTGCGGATTCTGCGAGGTGCCCGTTTTGCCCGCGATCGTGAGGTTCGCGAGCCGCGAGCCGCGCGCCGTGCCCTGCTCCACCACGGCGATCATGGCGTTCCGCAGTATCGCCAGCTGATCGCCACTGACATCGAGCGACACGTTCTCAGTCGCTGTCGTCGTCGCGGGCCGCACCACAAACGGAACTCGCAGCCGGCCGTCACTGGCGAGCTGCTGGTAGAGCCGCATCATCTGCACGAGCGTCTGGGCGTTTTCTCCCTGGCCAATCGCGAGGTTCAGCGCCACGGCCGACGTCCAGCGCCGGGGACCGTAGAGGCGATCGTAATACTCTGGGCCCGTCGGAAACTCCGACGGAATCTCCCCGGGCAAGTCGATGCCGGTGCGGCCGCGGAAACCCCAGGCGTTCGCGTCCTCCAGCAGCGAGGAGACGCCGAGCTTGATCCCGAGCTGATAGAAGTAGACGTCGCAGCTTTGCGCGATCGCTTCCGTGAGCGTCAGGTCGCCGTGGCCATGCGCGTCCCAGCACCGGAAGAAGCGATTGCCGTACTGAAGCCCACCACGGCACGGGATCGGCATTCTGCTGCGCGGTCCCACGATGCCGCGCTTCAGGGCCATTGCTGCCACCGCGAGCTTCCAGGTCGAGCCTGGCGGGTAGCGAGCCTGAATCGCGCGGTCGAGCAATGGGTGCGCGGGACTTTCGTTGAGCGCCCGCCAGTACGGCGCTGGGATGCCGCCCACGAACGCGTTGGGATCGAACGAGGGCGCGCTGTAGAGCGCAAGTACTTCTCCGGTGTTCGGGTTCAGCGCCATCACGGCGCCGCGTTGCCCGGCGGGAAAGATCCCCGCGATGTATTTCTGCAGATCGAGATCGATCGTAGTGTGCAGGTCGGCACCCGGAGCCGGCGCGCGATGGAGGGCAGCTTCCGCGTCACGGACCATCTGACCGCGTGCGCTCACTTCCACGAACCGCACACCCTCGGAGCCGCGCAGCGTATCGTCGTACTCGCGCTCCAATCCGTCTTTGCCGACGAGTCCACCCAGGCGGATGTTGGCGAACCGCCTCGTGCCGCGCTCGGCCTCGGTGACTTCACCGACGTAGCCGAGGAGATGCGCGAGCACGGCGGTATCGGGATAGTAGCGTTTGGGCTCCGCTTGAATGAGCAGACCGGGAATCGCGACGCGCCGTTCCTCGAGTGCCGAAATGACGCCGAATGGCGCATCGCCCAACACGAGCGCCGGCTGATAGGGAGCGCGACGCGCGCGCTGCAGCACATGCTCGATGTCGGCGCTGTCGAGATTCGCAATCGAGGCGATTCGCGCGAGTGTCGAGCGCAGGTTTGCTTCGGGACCCGGCAGCAACGACACCGTGTATCCCGGCACGTTCTCGGCCATCACGTGGCCGTTGCGGTCGTAGATGATGCCGCGCGGCGCCGGCAGCGGGATGGGCCGCAGGCGATTCGTCTCGGACTGAAGCTGATATTTGCCGTGTCCCAGGATCTGGGTGCGGAAGAACGCCATCACCATGATGCCCAGCACGATCCACACCGCGGTCCGCGCCGTATCGAGGCGGCGGTCGAGTAGGTGCGGATGGAACGCGTTCACGCCGAGACTCCAATGGCGCCCGGCCGGCGCGGCGAGAGCCAGCCGCGGAAGAACCATAGCACGGTCACGCCGACGAGCGCGGTCGTCAGTCCCTGGAGCGGCGACCAGACGAGCAGCTCCCACGCGACCTGCGAGCCCTGGAGTTTACCGGAGACGGCAAGGATGATGAAGTTGCGGAGCCACGTGCCCGCGAAGAAGAGGCAGCCCCTCACAAATACGTGCTCCGCGAAAAATACCGCCTTCGCCCACGACGACGCAAAGCCCACGAGCGTGTGCGCCAGCGCGCCCGCGCCGAAGCTGGCCACCGTCATCGCATCGCGCAGCAAGCCGATGATGAATCCCGCCGCCGCGCTCTTTCCCGGCTCGGCGCGAATCGTGTAGATCAGCAGCGCGAGCAGCAAAAAGTCGGGTGCCACACGATCGCCACCCAGATGACTGCGCAGCGTGAACTGCAGCAGCACGAGCACGGTCATCATGATCGGATAGCGGTAGCGGTCGGAACGTCTCATCGCGGCGGCTCGCCCGGTGGCAGACTGTCCTGTGGTACCGTGAACGCGTTCCGTAAGTCAGACCCCGCCTGCCGCGGCGTCGTCAAAATCATTACGTGCGACAGCTCGGCCGGATGAATCGCCGGACGCACGAGGTAGGTGCGTCCCCAGCCCTGCTCCACGGCCGCTGTGTCGATCACGGTGCCGATTGGGATTCCGCGGGGAAACACGCCGCCGAGTCCGGAGGTGACGATGACGGTGCCGTTTGGCACCCGCTGCCGGTACAGCACCCCCTGCAGCTCGAGCAGCCAGACCTTTGGCCCCTCGGCGCCGTGCGGTGCGGCAATGCCCACCACGCTGCCGTCGGTCGCAATGGCGCTCGCCCGGAATTCCGGATGCGCCCAGCTCAGCACGACGCTGGTGTGCTCGTCCACCGAGGCGACCAGTCCGACCAGGCCCTCCGGGCTGACGACGGCGGACAGCCGCCGCACGCCCTCTTTCTTTCCGGCCGAGACAACGAAGCTGAGCGGATTGGTGGGCTCGGGCTGATGCAGGATTTCGGCTGAGACATAACCGCCGCCCAGGCGCTGGCCGAGCCCCAGGAGGCTGCGCAGGCGGGCATTCTCGCTGCGCAGCTCGGGCAGGAACGTCGCCGCAAGCGCCACGGAGTCACGCTGCGACACGACCTCGTCGTAGCGATAGCGAGCCGCTGCGAGCAGCTCGGTCTGGCGTTGCAGAAAGAGGAACGGCGCGAGCACGCTCTGGCGCAGGCCCTGCGCGAGCGGGTCGCGCCATTGATCGGGGAGACTCAGCGCCGCGATCGACAGCCCCACGCAGGCGAGAAAGAGCAGCGTGTCGGCGCGTGAAGCGTAGCGATCCGTCCCGATCGCCATGCGCCTAGGTGGTCAGAACGTTGCGGTATTTCTCCGGAGCGTCGAGGATGCGCCCCGCCCCACGCACCACGCAGGTCATGGGGTCTTCGTCCAGGTGGATCGGCAACCCGGTTTCTTGCTGCAGCAGCAGGTCGAGCCCGCGAATC
>DATBIF010000386.1:0-2988 GCA_036557045.1 Steroidobacteraceae bacterium | reverse complement strand
GTCCCTGGGCGGACTGCGGTGGAAATTTCATCCGTCGCAGCTCGTTCGAGCGCGCCTGGCCTTCGACGCTGAGCTGATGCGCAGCGACGGCCAGGTGAAGGGGCGCATCGCGCTGGGCCCGGGCGGGCGCTACCAAGCGCGCAACCTGGAAATCCATCTGCCGCTTTCCGCCCTGCCCCCCGGCATCGCGCCGCGTGGCTGGTCTGGAATGCTGCGGGCACAGCTGGAGAGCCTGGAAATCGCTCCCCAGGCGACGCCACGTGTGGTCGGCACAATCGAAGCGCGTAGCCTGCGGGCGCCGCCGCCGAACGGTGCCGCGGTCGGAAGCTACAGCGTCGCGTTCGACGCCGCTTCGACGCAGGCGGGCAAGCTCGTCGGGCAGCTCAGGGACCTCGAGGGTCCCATGCAGGTGGCCGGCACGCTCACGCTCGCCGCCGATCGCAGCTATGTCATCGAGGGGCTGGTCGCGCCGCGCGCCGGGGCTTCCCAGTCGGTGACGGACACGTTGCGCTTTCTCGGTGCTCCCGATGCCGAGGGGCGCCGTCCATTTTCAGTTGCCGGCACCTACTGAGGCCTCGCCGGGAGTCCATTCGCGCCAGCCGCCGATGAGCGGGAAGTAGAGTCCTGCGCGCAGCTGCGACGGACGCCGCGGTTCGAGCAAACGCGCGTAAAGTTCCAGCTGCGACTGATAGCGCTCCGATTCACGGTCGAGGAACGCCTCGCGATCGCCGCCTTCGTGGCTGCTGGTCTTGAAATCGATGATCCAGCGTTGTCCGTCCGCGTCGAGGAAGGTGCGATCGATGACGATGCGCACCAGCTCACCATCGACCTCGCCCGTCAACGCCAGCTCGCTGCGCGCCGCGCGATGCGTGGGCGCGAAGATCCAGGTGCCCCGGGCATCGGAGCGTGTACCAACCAATGCCTCGACCACGCGTTCGACTGCGCCCTCGAGCCGGTCCGCAGGCACGCCGCTCGCCAGCAGCCGACGCCGGTAGTTGGCAAGGCGCGAACGCACGGCCTCCACAGTCGGGAGCGAGCTCACGTGGGACCATGATTCGAGCTCCTGGTGCACGAGCGTGCCTACCCGACGGATCGTCTCGCTGGCCCAGTCGAATTCCGGCCGGACCGATGCAGTCGAGGCGACAGGCGCTGCTCCCGCAGCAACGATGCCCTTGGCCGGCGGTGGCAGGCGCCACGTGGCGGTGAGCCTGTAAATGCTGGCGGGCACAGCGTCGGCGCCCGGGATGTACTCCGGCGGATGCTCCAGTTCCTCGAATGCGCGCGCGAAGCGCTCTTCGACCGCCGGCCACAGCAGCGCAAGCAGTGAGTTCGCCTCCGGTTCAGCGGGCTGCCCGTCGCGATCCAGGCGCACATGCCCGAAGAGGTGCAATTCGTCCGCAGCGCGCGTGACGGCGACGTACAGCAGGCGCGCACGCTCGAAAGTCTCGCGTTCCCGCTCGCGGCGCTTGAGGTACTCGAACAGCGGGTCCTCCTCGGGGCCCTTCGGCCCGATCGGGGCCAGCAGCAGACCGGGCTCACCCACGGCGCGCGGAATCTCGAGCCAGCGCAGCAGCGGCTCGTCCGCGGCACTGCGACCGTCGCCGAGGCGCGGCAGGATGACGATATCGAACTCGAGTCCCTTGGCCTGGTGGATCGTCATGATCTGGATCCCGGGTCCCGCGGTCGGATCTGGCCTTGCATACAGGTCCGCGAAACCGAGTTCCAACGCGCCCCCCGACTCGAGTGCGCCCCTGGAGGCGAGGTCCTCGAGTCGCGCGAGAAAGGCCTGTGCGTCCTCGAGCGCACGCGGCTCTCGGAGCGTCGCCGGTCCGCCGAGACTCATCCAGGTGCGTTCGACACAGGCCCTGAGGGACTCGCGCCGGATCTTTTCGAGTGCATGACTCAGGACTCTGACCAGGGATTGCACCCGGCGCGCACCGTCGCTCGACAGTGAGTCGAGCCGGGCCGCCTGATGGAGCAGCTCCCAGCAGGTCGACTGCTCGTCGTCGCGCGTAAGCGCGGTGAGATCCGCCAGCGTGAGCCCGCAAAGCGGCGAACGCAGGACAGCGAGCCACGCCGTGCGATCGCCCAGGTGCAGCAGCGCGCGGCTCAACGCCATCAGGTCTCGCACCACGGGCTGGCTCTCGAGCGTCTCGAGCTCGATCGCCTGGAAGGGAAGCTTGCGTTCGCGCAGGGTCGCGGCGATCTCGATCGCGTGCCGGCGATTGCGCACCAGGATCCCGAGCGTGCGGTTGGTGCCCGGAACGCAGTGAGCCGCGGCCACGTCGGCGACCTTGATCGCCTCTGCGCGCCAGCTCGGCGTGAACGAGCAATGCACGTGAACCGCCGCGTGCCCCGCCTCCTCGCGCCCGGTAGCGCTCGCCACGTGGCGCACCGCGCCGCGCGTCAGGTCATCGGCCTCCGGCAGAACCCGCGCGAAGACCGAGTTGAACCACGCCACCAGATTGCGGTGCGAGCGGAAGTTGCGCGTGAGCTGCAGCACGTCGGGACGCACGCTGCTCAGGCCGTGGTCGCGCGTGCGCAGGAAGAGTCCGACCTCCGCCTGCCGGAAGCGGTAGATCGACTGCATCGGATCGCCCACGCAGAAGAGCGTTCGACCATCACCCTCCACCCAGCCGGCCGTCAGCGCTTCGAGCAACTCGATCTGCTTGAACGAGGTGTCCTGGAATTCGTCGACCAGGAGGTGCCGAATCCGGTAGTCGGGTGCGAGCGCCAGCTCGCCCGGCTCCTCCGGCGAGCCGAGCGCATAAACCGCTGCCTGCACCAGCGCCGGGAAATCGACCTCGCCGGTCTCGCGAAACACGATCTCGAGCTGCGCAGCCGCAGTGCGCAACACTTCCAGAAGCGCCTGCACGACCTCCCACTGTGATTCGCTGAAATGCGGCGATGGCAGACGCCGCATCTCCTTGAGCTGCTCGCGCAGCTGCGGCACCTCTTTGAGTTGCGCGATCAGGCGACGTCCGAGCT
>DATBIF010000385.1:0-4163 GCA_036557045.1 Steroidobacteraceae bacterium | reverse complement strand
GTCTCGGGAACACCGACCAGCGCGCGCTGGAAGGCGTGACTGTGCGCATTCGGCATCCCGGGCAGCGCCAATCGACCGTCCCACGGACCTTCCGCTGCCGGCTCGATCGTGGCGATGCGCCCGTCTGCGCCGATGGTCAGGCGTCGGCCTCTTTCGAGACCGTCCGGCGTCAGCAGATATTCAAAAGTGAGCGTCCTCAGCATACCCTTGAGCGTCGCAACGACCGCTGACAAGCCCTTGTTCGATCTCAGAGTCGATAACGCGCGATTGTATCCGATGGACGGCACCGCCCAGCCGAGTGCCGCGCGTTCCTTTGCGGTGAACGACGGCAGGATCGTGGCCTTCGATGCCGAGGGCAGCGCCCGAGTCACCTACGATGCCGAGGACGCCGTGGTGTTGCCAGGCTTCATCGATTGCCATACGCACGCCGTCTATGCCGGTGATCGCGCGCAGGAACATCGCAGGAAGCTGGCCGGGGCGACCTACGCCGATATCGCGCGCGCCGGTGGCGGCATCATCTCGACCGTGCGCGCCGTGCGTGCGGCCAGTGAACGCGAACTGGTCGCGGCCGCGAAGCCACGCGTCGCTGCGCTTGCCGCCGAGGGCGTCACGACACTTGAGATCAAGAGCGGCTACGGCCTCGACGTCGACACCGAGATCAAGATGCTGCGCGCGATCCGCGCCCTTGCCAGCGAGACGCCGGTGCGATTGGTCCCGACGCTCCTGGCGGCTCACGCGGTCCCGCCGGAGAGCAGCCGCAGCGCATATCTCGATCGTGTGATCGAGGAACTGCTGCCACGAGTGCGCGAGGAGCGCCTCGCCGAGTGTGTCGATGCCTTCATCGAGTCGATCGCCTTCGACCTCGACGATGCGCGTCGGCTCTTTGCGCGGGCGCGCGAGCTCGGATTCAGGATCCGCGTGCATGCCGAGCAACTCTCGGCAAGCGGAGCGGCGGCGCTCGGTGCAGAACTCGGTGCGTTGTCGTGCGATCACCTCGAGTACCTGGACGCGCGCGGCGCGCGTGCCATGGCTGACGCCGGCAGCATCGCCGTGCTCCTGCCCGGTGCTTACTACTTCCTGCGCGAAACGCATCGTCCGCCGGTGGCGCTGCTGCGCGAACATGGCGTCCGCATGGCCGTCGCCACGGATCTGAATCCCGGCTCCTCCCCGATCGCGAGCCTTCTCACCTGCCTGCACATGTCGGTGCTGCTCTTCGGCCTGAGCCCCGGGGAAGCGCTGCTCGGTGTCACGTGCAACGCCGCCCGCGCACTTGGACGCGACGATGTGGGAGCATTGGTGCCGGGCAGACGCGCCGATTTCACGGCCTGGAACATTGCGGAACCCGACTTCCTGGCTTACCAGCTCGGGGGTATCCGGCCGGTAGCCACATTCATCAACGGAGTACAAAGGTCCCGTGGCTGATACCTGGCAACTCACCGGGAGCGATCTCACTGTCGAGAAGCTCGCGGACTTCGAGGAACAGCGTCCGCGGATCGCGCTGAGCAAGGACGCGCGTGCGCGCGTGCAGGCGAGTCGCGACACCGTGGCCGCTGCCGTTGCCAGCGGGCGCGTGAGCTATGGGATCACCACCGGGTTCGGTGCGTTCGCCAATCGGCAGATTCCAGCCGCCAAGGTCAAGGAGCTGCAGCTCAACCTGGTTCGCAGTCACAGCTGCGGCGTGGGCGAGCCGCTGCCCGAGGCCATCGTTCGCCGCATCCTGCTGCTCAAGGCCAACAGCCTCGCCGCAGGATTCTCCGGAGTACGTCCGCTGGTCATCGAGGCGCTGTTGGCGCTGCTCAACAATAACGTCGTGCCGGTGATCCCGAGCCGGGGCTCGGTGGGCGCGTCCGGCGATCTGGCGCCGCTCGCGCACCTGGCACTCGCGTTGATCGGAGAGGGCGAGGCTCAGCAGGACGGGCGCAAGCTTGCGGGGAAAGAGGTTCCACAGGCGGCAGGCATCGCGCCGCTCGATCTCGAAGCCAAGGAGGGACTCGCATTGCTCAACGGCACGCAGCTGAGTGCAGCGCTCGCGATCGAAGGCCTGCTGCGCGCACATAACCTCCTGCACAGCGCGATCGTGGTCGGCGCGCTGACCGTGGAGGCCCTTGCGGGCAGTTACACGCCGTTCGACGCGCGTATTCACGCGGCGCGCGGCTTGCCTGGGCAGAACTACGTCGCCGAATGCTTCCGCCACCTCCTCACCGACAGCGAGATCAAGCGCAGCCACGAAAATTGCGATCGGGTACAGGACCCGTACGCGGTGCGTTGCATGCCGCAGGTCTACGGCGCGGTGGCGGACACGCTCACACACGCGCGCCAGGTGCTGGAGGCCGAGAGCAACGGTGTTTCGGACAATCCGCTGATCTTCGGCGCTGAGATCCTTTCCGGCGGGAATTTCCACGCGGCGCCACTCGGTTTCATCAGCGACTTTCTTGGCATTGCGGTCGCCGAGCTGGCGAGCATGTCCGAGCGGCGCACCGACCTGCTCGACCGCCGCGTCAATCCCGCGCTCAACATGTTCCTCACCAGCGAGCCGGGCGTGGAATCGGGCTTCATGATCGCGCACGTGACCGCGGCGGCGCTGGCCTCGGAGAACAAGACGCTTGCACACCCGGCATCGGTCGACAGCATTCCCACTTCGGCCGGCCAGGAAGATCACGTGAGCATGGCGCCCTGGGCAGGCTTCAAGCTCCTCAGGATCTGCGACAACACGGCCACGGTTCTCGGCATCGAGCTGCTCGCGGCCGCGCGTGCCATCGATCACCTGCGCCCGTTGCGCTCGACCCCCGCTCTCGAGGCGTTGCACGCGTTGATTCGCAGCCGCGTGCCGTTCAATCCCAAGGATCACCGGCTCGATGGTGACATAACGAAGCTCACCGCCCTGGTGCAATCGAGCGAACTGCGTGAATTCCTTCGACCGGGCGCCGGCGCAGTGCCGGCGCATGAATGAGCGCGAACATCTGGGTTACACTTTCGACTGCCGGTTGCCGATTCGGGGGATGAGGCGCCGGCACAGCAGGAACAATAAATGCCGGTCTACATCGATACCCAGAGCCGCCTGCATCACGACCAGCAGCAGAACCTCGCCGTCTCCTGTCCTCATTGCCAGGTTCTGTCGCACATCACGCCGCTGGCGGTGCCGCAATACGATCAGCTCGTCATCTACCGTCCCAAGCAGGTCGGCATCGTGTTCCGCTGCGACTCGTGCAATGCGCCGGTGTTTCTCAAGTTCAATGCCAAGATGTACGCCGCGAGCCGCGTGGAACTGTCCAGCACCTTCGTGGAGCTCGAGCGCGCCAAGGAGAAATTCAGCTTCACCTACCTGCCCGAGGACGCGGAGCTGCTGTTCAAGGAAGCGCTCGCGTGTTACTCGGCCGTCTGCTTCAACGCCTTCGGCTCGATGTGCCGGCGCACCGCACAGGTGGTCTTCGCCGAGCTCGGCAATTCCGGGAAGCTCAAGCTCTTCGATGAGCTCAACGAGATCCGCGATCTCGGTGAGATCGACCCGGAGACCTTCAATACCGTGAAGCGCGTGATCTTCGGCG
The DNA here is from genome assembly GCA_036557045.1 of Steroidobacteraceae bacterium. Lineage (GTDB taxonomy): Bacteria > Pseudomonadota > Gammaproteobacteria > Steroidobacterales > Steroidobacteraceae > DATBVX01. The sequence goes on along the minus strand of DATBIF010000385.1, from coordinate 618 downwards.
GCGACAACGACGCGCAGCCTGCGCTGCCCGAGATCAACGCCTACACCGCAGGCGTGCTGCTCGAGGTGATGAAGGACCTCCTCTACCAGGCCTACGTGCGCAAGGGCCGTCTGCAGCAGGCGATGATGGTGCGCCGCTTCTTCCTCGAAGAGACCGACCCGAACCTCGCCGCCGCCCTCGCGAAGAATCGCGCCTGATCAGTCGCTGTCGGCTTCGCGTGTCAGCGCGGGAGCGGCAGACATTCCATCACTTCCACTCCGTCACCCGGAAAGATCGTGAAGTGCGGGTGCTTCTCGAACAGCTTTGCTGCCGCTTCCTGAGAAGGCGCTTCGACGATCGTGTAGCCGGCCATGGCGTTGCGGATATCGGTGATGCCGTCGCGAGAGACGCGCTTGGTCTTCCCGAGGGGTGCGCCGCCGTCCGCGATGTCGCTCTTGTGCGTCTCGCCCCACTTCATCCACGCGTCGATCCCCGCCTTTTCTCTCTCCCTGCGCTGGTCAGCGCTCAGAGATTCCCATTCTTTCCTCGCCGTCGCACTGCCCGTATAGATTGCAAGAAACTTCTTCATGGAAAGCCTCCGTTCGGATTCGCTGGGAACAGGGTTATCGACCCGCAGAG
>DATBIF010000384.1:0-4100 GCA_036557045.1 Steroidobacteraceae bacterium | reverse complement strand
GAGTTCACGTGACCGAGCTTCAGCTGCGCGATGCCGTCGCTCGGGTTGAGGAGCGTGGCGCGCTTGTAGTACTCGCGCGCGTTCTCGAGCTTGTTGGTGGCGCGGTACACGTCGCCCACCGACCACCAGTAGGTGCTGGCGCCGGGATTGAGCGCGACCGCCTGCCGGAAGTACTTCTCCGACTGCGTGAAGTCCTTCGGCTCGTTGAAGAGATAGGAATTGCCCAGCGCGAGCGGAGCTGCAGCCAGCGTCGGGTCCGCTGCAATCGCCTTCGCGATCGACTGGCGCTGCTCGGCGAACTTGTTGAGCCCCCCCTGGACGACCGCGAGCGTGAGCCAGGCGCGGGCACTCCTCGGATATTCCTGCACCAGCTGGTTCGCCAGAGCGAGCTGCTGTTCAAAGTTGCTGTCGAGGAAGCGCTCGCTGATCTGCACCAGGAGCTGCTCGCCATGGCTCGCCTTGCCGGCGGTCGCGGCCGCTTTCTTGAGATTGGTGGAGAATTCCTCGGTCGAGAACGACGCCGTGGCGAGGTTGAACCAGCCGTAGGTGAACTCCGGATCCTGCGCCACCGCCGCGCGGAACAGCGCATTCGCCTGCGAGGCGTCGCCGCGGTCGAGCGCGGCCTGCCCGGCGATGAAGTCCATGCGCGCCGCTTGCGAATTCGTGGTAATCGGAATCTCACCGTTGGCCGCCAGCGCGTTGCCGGCGAGCATCAGGAATCCGAGCAGCGCCGTAGCCGCAGCCGTGCGCCGCACTGTGAGAGCGTCCATCGATAATCCCCCTGCTAGCACTTGTTGACGACTCAATGGGTCGAAGGCGGCACGATTATCGGCACGCCTTCGCGCACAGGAGGAAGGTTGTGACGAAAGGATGCGGCCTGATGCCGAGCTGCCGCTGGATGGGACGAACACCAGCTTCTCCAGCTCCCGACTTTTTCCGCAACTGCGCGAAGCGTTACTTCGGCATCAACACGCGATCGATCGAGTGAATCACGCCGTTCGACTGCATCACGTCATAGACCGTGATGTCGGCCACCGCGCCGGTCTCGTCCTTGACCGTGATGTTGTGGTTGCCGTTCTTCATCGCCCACAGCGTCCCGCCACTCGCGGTCTTGAGCGTCGCGGCGCCCTTGCCCTGCGTGATCAGGCGATCGAGGTCCGAGTACGTGTAGCGGCCCGGCACCACGTGATAGGTCAGCACCTTCGTGAGCGTCGCCTTGTTGGCGGGCTGCAGAAGGTTGTCCACGGTGCCCGCGGGCAGCGCCTGGAACGCAGCGTTGACCGGCGCAAACACGGTGAACGGCCCCTTGCTTTCCAGGGTATCGACCAGCCCGGCGGCCTTCACCGCAGCGACCAGCGTCGTGTGATCCTGGGAATTGACGGCGTTCTCGACGATGTTCCGCTGCGCCAGCATGGCGCTGCCGCCCACCATCACATCCGCGGAAGCGGCGGTGCTCGCGAGTCCGAGCGCGGCCGCGACGGCCATGCTCAACAGTGTTCTCTTCATGGTTCGAAGCTCCTTCAAAAGAGGTTGTGATCGTACTGCCGGGTTGGCCAGGCGTTGGTCGCGCCTCCCTCCCATGCGCCTGCCTATTCGGCGACCGCCGTGAAACGGATTCAGTGATAGCGGAACGAGACCGACTGAACCAGTATCACTTCGCAGGCGCCAGCGCCGGTATCGTCCCGACGCAAGGACGTGCGCATCACGCCAAGATCGGGCCGCTCGAGATCGACGAGCTCGCCTTCGAGTTTCACCACATCTCCGACGCGAATCGAGCTCAGCGATTTCCACACCGCGGATGACTGCGGCACCAGGTGCCAGTTGGCCGAGTGCGTTTCGATGATCTCGCGCGCAATCGGTGGCTCGTCGTCGTAGTGCCAGTAGTAGAAGCGGTTGCCCTGGCTCACTTCGAGGTCGGCGAGCACCGCTGAGTCCGACATCGGCCCCCACCCGACCGCGATATCGAGCGGACTCACCTCGGCCAGCGCGCCAAGGTGATAGCGCGAACGGCTCAGCACGCGCGCCTCGGCGACGAACGTCGCCCTCGGAATCAACTTGAAGCTGCCATGCTCGAGCGGAGCCGCCTCGGTGAGATCGGCCTGTGCAGGTTCTGCTGCGACGAGGATGCCGGGCCGCCAGTCGATCGGGCGCGACGACATGTAGTCGTACACGCCGAACAGGGCGAGCGCGATCAGCGCGGCTCCGAGGTAGCGCATGCGTCTCATTGTTGCACTGGTTGCAGACCATCGGTGTGACGCGCGCCCAGCCGCGCAGGCTGCGAACGTGATGACTCCGTCATGCCAACGGAGTCGTGGGCCCCGGACCCTGTACACTGCGGCTTGCAGCGCGCTGACCGGGGGTTCGAAGAGCGAATGACAAGCAGCATGGGAGCGGGCCCACGGGCCGGTGCAACGCTCGAACAGGCCACGCTCGCGAAAGTCAGCCGGCGGCTGGTTCCCTTCCTTCTCCTTCTATATATCGTCGCGTGGCTCGACCGGGTGAATGTCGGGTTCGCCGCCCTGCAGATGAACCAGGAGCTGGGCTTCAGCGCCACCGTCTATGGCCTCGGCGCCGGGATTTTCTACTTCGGTTATGCGCTTTTCGAGATTCCGAGCAATCTCGTGCTGGCGCGAATCGGTGCGCGTCTGTGGATCGCGCGCATCATGATCACGTGGGGACTGATCTCGGTGGCGATGATGTTCGTGCGCAGCGCCACTGCGTTCTACGTCCTGCGTTTCCTGCTGGGCGTCGCTGAAGCCGGATTCCTGCCGGGGATCATCTACTACATGACGTACTGGTTCCCGCGACCGGTGCGCGCTCGCGCAGTCTCCTGGTTCATGGCGGCGATTCCGCTCTCGGTCGTGATCGGCGGCCCGGTCGCGGGCGTGCTGCTCCAGATGAACGGGCTGCTCGGACTGGCGGGCTGGCAATGGCTCTTCCTGCTCGAGGGTGCGCCGGCGGTGATCCTCGGCGTCGTAGTGCTCTTCTATCTCACCGACAAGCCAGAGCAGGCCGGGTGGCTGGCGCCCGAACAGAGAACCTGGCTGAGCGAGCGCATCCATGCCGAGCACACGCTCGCAAAGACCCAACATGGCGTCGGCCTGGGCCGTGCACTCGTGCACCCGACGGTGTGGGCGCTCACCTTCGTCATGTTCGCGTGCCAGTGCGGCAGCTATGGACTCACCTACTGGGTGCCTCAGATCGTCAAGAGCGTCTCTGGCCTCAACGATCTCGAGGTCGGACTGCTGTCAGCGATCCCGTACGTCGCCGCCACGGCGGGCATGATCTTCATCGGCTGGAACTCCGATCGCAGCGGCGAACGCTTCCTGCACATCGCCATTCCGTGCGTGATCGCCGCAATCGGGTTCGTTTCCAGCGTGTACCTGACCTCGCCCGTGCCGGCGATGATCGCGCTCACGATCGCCGCCGTCGGTGACCTCGGCAGCCGTGGTCCCTTCTGGGCCTTGCCAGGACGCTTCCTGACCGGGAATGCATCGGCCGGCGGAATCGCGTTGATCAATACGGTCGCCTCGCTCGGCGGCTTTGTCGGCCCATACGTCGTCGGCCTCGCGAAAGACGCGACGGGCGAGTTCAGTGCCGGACTGGTGTTACTTGCACCCCTGATGTTGGGCGGTGCGCTCACCGCATGGTTGCTGCGCCGCTCGCCGGCGCTCGCCACGGGCAGTGCCGGGGCGGCCGACACTCACTGACGACGCCAGACGAGCGTGCGGTTGTTCGCCGGCATCGCACAGTCCTCGACCAGCGTGAGGCCGATCGATCGCGCCAGTTCGTCCACCGCCTCGAAGTCACGGATCCCCATCGCTCGCGAGCGGAGCCTGAGGCTCTCGTCGAAGGCCGCGTTGCTTTCACTCGTGAAGCGCCCGCGATAGTTGAACGGCCCGTAGATCGCTAGCACGGCGTTCGCTTCAAGCGCTGAATCGAGGCCGGTGAACAGCGCCTGGACTTCGGGCCAGCTCATGATATGCAGCGAATTCGCCGTGAAAGCCGCGTCGTAGCGGCCGGTCGGCCAGGGATCGTTGACGTCGAGCGCGAGCGGCTCGGGCAAGTTGGGCAAGTGGGCGTGATCGAGCCAGAGCCTG
>DATBIF010000383.1:0-9957 GCA_036557045.1 Steroidobacteraceae bacterium | reverse complement strand
CTCGATGTGGGGCGCCGGCATCTCGCAGGGCGTGCTGTGGCTCTCGCTCGACAACCTGGGCGAGGTGCGCTTCAGCTTCAACGACGTCATGGCGGCGATGCACCCCTACTACATGCTGCGCTTTTTCGCCGGCCTGATATTCCTGTTCGGCGCGGTGCTCATGTTCTGGAACCTCACGCAGACTTTCGCCAAGCGCAGCACCGTGACGGTCGCGGCGCCCGCCGGAGCCGCGGCATGAGCTGGCTGTCGCTGCATCGACGCCTCGAGCGCAATGCCGGGCTCCTGATCTTCGGTATTCTCTTCGTGTCCTCGATCGGTGGCATGGTGCAGCTCCTGCCGATCGCCACCCAGCACGCGCATGCCGCCCCGGGACTCAAGCCGTACTCGGCGCTCGAGCTCGAGGGCCGCGACATCTATATCCGCGAATCGTGCAGCACCTGTCACACGCAGCAGATCCGTCCGCTCCTCGCCGAGGTGAAGCGGTACGGTCCGTATTCACGCGCTGAGGAATTCGCGTACGACCGGCCGTTCCTGTGGGGTTCGAAGCGCACAGGTCCGGACCTCGCGCGCATCGGCGGCCGCTACAGCGACACGTGGCATCGGCTGCACCTCATCGACCCACGCTCGGTCGAGTCGCGCTCGATCATGCCCTCATACGCCAGGCTGGCTGACGAACCGGCGGACGTGGACACCATCCAGGCGCGCATGCGCACGCTCGCCAAGCTCGGTCATCCGTACTCGGCACAAGAGATTGACGAGGCGCCGGCTGCGCTCGCAGGCCGGACCCAGCTCGACGCCCTCATCGCATATCTGCAGTCCCTGGGACGAGCCGGGGCGGGAGCAGTGCAGCCATGACCTGGGTCATCTTCATCGGCGACATGCTGGTCTCGCTTTTCATGATCGTCGTGGTGGTGTGGGTCTCGCTGCGCTCGACTCGCCCGCACCTGGATGCCGCGGCGCGGATTCCGCTCGAGGACGAGGCGCCTCGTGGCTGACCTGCCCTCAAACTTCTGGGGCGGATGGATCGTGGCGATCACGGTCACGTCGTTCTTCGCGCTCCTGTGGCTCATCATCGATATCTACCGGCCCGGCGGCGATGGCAACGAGCACGAGGTGTGGGACGAGACGCTGCGCGAGGGCGCGCAGCCGGCGCCGATCTGGTGGTTCTGGTTCATCCTCGGTCTCATGTCGATCTCCGTGATCTACGTGATCCTGTATCCGGCCCTCGGCAGATTCAGCGGCGCGCTGCACTGGTCGCAGGAGAGCCAGATCGCCGATCGCTTCGCCGACTACGAAGCGCATTTCGGACCCGGGCGCCGACACATCCTCGAGGAGCCGAGCGCGACGCTCGCCGCGGACCCGGACGCCATGCGCTCCGCCCAGCGCATCTTCAACAACAACTGCACGTCGTGTCACGGGCGCGATGCGGCGGGCCAGGCCAATCATTTCCCCGATCTCACGGACAAGTCATGGCAATGGGGCGGCAGCGAAGAGCAGATCGCCGAGACCATTCGCCTCGGACGCGAGGCGGCCATGCCACCGTGGCTCCCGGCTGTGGGTGACGCAGGCGTGCGGCAGCTGGCCGACTATGTCGAGGCGCTGGCGGATGGCAAGGCGTCCGCGACGACTTCGGGCGCAGCGCTGTTTCAACAGTACTGCGTGGTCTGCCACCAGGCGGATGGCAGCGGCACTCCGGCGCTCGGCGCGCCGGCGCTCAACGACCAGATCTGGACCTACGGCGGAGGACGCCGCGAATTGATCGCGTCGATCTCCCACGGCCGCAACGGCACGATGCCGGCCTTCGGCAAGCGCCTCGACGACACGCAGATCCGGCTGCTGACCGTGTGGCTCGCCTCAGGTGCGCCGATGGTTCATGAAGACGTACGATCCGCTTCTGCCACGCCGTAAGGACACGTTGGATCACAGCGATATCGCCGCCGGCGCGCCTTGCCGCGCAAGCCATGAGCTCTCCTACGCGTTGTGATGGCCCGAAGGTTGCAACCAGTGAAGATGATGAATTCATACGCCACGGAGCAACACCGATGCCACGCGCAATCTGGAAGGGTGCGATCAGTTTCAGCCTGGTACATATCCCGGTAAGCCTGCATACCGCGGCGCGCCACCACGACCTCGACCTCGACCTGCTCGACAAACGCGATTTCTCGCCGGTTGGCTACCAGCGCGTCAGCAAGAAGACCGGCAAGACGGTCGAGTGGCGCGACATCGTCAAGGGCTATCAGTACAAGAAGGGCGACTACGTCGTGCTCACGGACGAAGACTTCCGGCGTGCGAACGTGGAAGCGTCGCGCACGATCGACATCCAGCTGTTCGTGGAGCGGTCAGCGATCGCCCCGTACTACTTCGACACGCCCTACTACGTGACGCCTGAAGGCCAGGGCGAGAAGGTCTATACCCTTCTGCGCAATGCGCTGGCGCAGTCCAACAAACTCGCTGTCGCCTCGTTCGTCCTGCGCAGCCGCGAGCACCTGGCGACCCTTTCGCCGGAGAACGGCGTGCTGGTGCTGAACACGCTGCGCTTCGAGCAGGAGATCCTGCCGCAGCCGAAGATCGAAGGCGTGCCCAAGGCGACGCGCCGGACCGGGAACGGCAAGGAACTGCAGACCGCACTCAGGCTGATCGAGGAAATGTCGGCACCGTGGCACCCGGAAAAGTACCGCGACACTTACCGCGACGACCTGATGAAGCGCATCAGGCAGAAGGTGAAGGCCGGCGCGTCCAAGACCCTCACGATGCCCGAGAAGGGCGAGGAGCGCGAAGAGCGCGGCAAGGTCGTCGACCTGATGGCGCTCCTGCAGAAAAGTCTGGACCAGACGCGCCGCGGCCCGCAGCGCGCCCGGTCGAGACGCACGGGTCGAGCTGCTGCCCGACGCGCGTCCTGAGAAACGATCCGCGCGCCGCGAAACGGCGACGCGTCGCCCGCTCAACTCAGGGTCGCCGTCCGTATTGACTCGAGGAAGCCCGTCGCAGGCCTGAGCTCGCTCAGCAGCTGTTTCTTGCGCGCCTGCAACTCGCGCCCCAGCTCCTTGAGGTCCATGCTCGAGGCGCGCGCCTTGGCGAACATTCCGTTGCGCTGTTCTTCCTCGTTGACGTGATGGCGGATCATTTCCTCCAGCACGGTGATGCGCGCCTTGAAGTATTCATCGCCCGACCCGTTGCTCTCGATCTCCGCGATGAGCTTCTTGGCCCCGTCATGCTCGACCTCGGCTTCGTGATGCATGCTGGTGTCCTCGGTCGCATCGAGGAAGGCCGGATAGAAGATCTCTTCCTCGATCGTGGTGTGCGCTTTCAGTGCCATGCAGATCTTCTCCGCGAGTTCCGCCTGGCGGTCCTCGTTGCGCGCCTTCTTGAACTGCTCGAACCACCCCTTGACCTCGCGGTGATCGCTCTTGAGAAGCGCGATTGCGTCTGAGCCCGAGGGCTTTCTCGCGCGAGATGCTCCGCCGGACTTGCGCCCACCGCGCGCCTTGCCGCGCGACGAGCCATTGGATTTACGTCTTGCTGCCATCTGTCTGTCTCCTGGCGTCTTGCAGAAACCGCCATAACGGTTGAACGGAATGCATGCTCGATCGCCAACTTTCACGCGCAAATCGCGTCATCCGCTTCGATCAACGCAGGCGTGATCGTCTCAAGCAAGACGCGTACCGTCGTTCCAATGTGCCAGGAGGATTGCATGCACTCATTCCGCTGGCCGACCTTCACGCTCGACGTAGGAACGAACTGACGTTTGCTCTCCCCCGCGGGCCGACAGACGCAAATGGCGTCCGGCAACTATGTTCAGCGCCAGCGTGGCTGATAGCACCGAAAGTGGCCGGCATGCGCACGGTGGCCTCTGGCCGCTGGTCCAGTGCGCCTTCAGGCATTGGTCTGTTCACCAGGCCTCCACGATTGGCGCCGCGCTCGCCTTCTACTGCGCGTTCTCGCTCGCTCCGCTCCTGATCATCCTGGTGAAGCTGTTGGGGTGGTTCGTCGGCACGGAGATGGCCTATGGCCAACTCGCGGCACAGCTCACCACGTTGTTCGGTCCCGCGACGGCCACCATTCTCCTCAAGGCGATGCAAAGCTCGCAGACCGGCGGCGGCACGCTCGCCACGGTGGTCAGCGCGATCACCCTGCTGGCGGGGGCGACCACCGTGTTCACCGCCCTCGAGTCCGCGCTGGAACACATCTGGGACGCGCGTGCGCTGGTGCCGAAGGGCGTGTGGGGCTGGCTGCGCGCCAGATTGCTGTCGTTCGGCCTGATCCTGGCGGTGGGCTTCCTGCTGCTCGTGTCCCTCACCATCTCGACCGCACTGTCGGCCTTGCGCAAGGTCGTGGCGCAACGCCTCGGCGACTTCGTCCTGTTGGCCACCGCGCTCGACTTCGTCATCTCGATTGGTCTCGTGACCGCTCTCATTGCCCTCATCTATCGCTATCTGCCGGCAAGACGACTCGCGTGGTCGCCGATCCTGTGGGGCGCGCTCGTTACCGCGCTGCTGTTCGATCTCGGGCGCTGGGCGATCGGCCTGTACCTGGGCAAGTCCACCCAGCCTTCAGCGTTCGGAGCCGCAGCTTCGTTCGCCGCCCTGCTGTTGTGGCTCTATTACTCGGCGCAGATCTTCCTGCTCGGCGCGGAATTCACGGCTTGCCTCGGGCGCGAGCGCCCCGCACACCAACCGCGCTCGCGCGAAGATCACTCGCGCGCGCAGCACGCGGGCGGCCGTCGACCCCGCAGTCGCCGTGCCGCCATGGGTGCGTGACGAGGCTTCGATGCGACGCCGTATCCAGATCCTGTGGGCGGTGACAATTCTCGTCGTCATGCTGATTGCGATCCGCGCTGCGTTGCCCTCGCTCGTACGCAATGAGGTCAACCGCAGGCTGCACGGTCTCAAGGCCTACGACGGTCACGTCGAGGAAGTCGACCTGGCGTTGTGGCGCGGCGCCTACCGGGTGAGGGACATCCGCATCGTCAAGCGCGGTGCACAGCATGCGACGCCTTTCTTCAGCGGCGAGCGCGTCGACTTCTCCGTCGAATGGCACAGCCTCCTGCATGGGTCGCTGGTCGCCGAGGGCGAGTTCCACCAGCCCAACCTCAACCTCATTCAGTCCAAGGACGAGAGCCAATCGCAAACTGGCAAGGAGGAGAACTGGGCCGATCGGCTGGAGGAATTCTTCCCGTTCCGCTTCAACACCGTTACGGTCGACGACGGCACGATCACATTTCGTGCGCCTGCCATCCGCACCGAAGACGCGATCAAGGCGACGCACGTGAATGGCCAGATCACCAACATGACCAACGTGGTCGAGAGCGGCAAGGAAACCTTTGCCGGCTTCCGTGCGACCGCGAGTGTACTCAAGAGTGGCTCGGCATGGGTCGAGGGCAGCGCCAATCCGCTGGCCGCGCAGCCGACGTTCGATGTGAACCTCGAGGTCAAGGACGTGCAGCTCCCCGAGGTGAACCCCTGGCTGCGCCAGTACATCAAAGCCGACGCGGAAAGCGGCGAGTTCGAACTGTACACGGAGCTCGCCGCGGCCGATGGCAAGTTCAAGGGCTACGCCAAGCCGATCCTGCGCGACGTGAATATCTCCAGCAGCAACGAGGAGGACCGCAACGCGCTGCAAAAGATCTGGGAGGGGATCGTCGAGTTCGCAGCCAAGGTGCTGGAGAACAAGGAGACGGAACAGGTGGCCGCACGCATTCCCTTCAGCGGCACTATCAAGGACCCGCACGCGAACATCTTTGCGACCATCGCCAGCGTGCTGCACAACGCCTTCATCAGCTCGTTCGCGCGCTCGCTGGAGGGGAGCATCTCAATCCGCGACGTCAAGAAAAACCTCGGGAAGATCGGCGACAACGAGTCGAAGCACAGCGACAAGACAAAGAAGGGAGACGAGAGCAGGGACGAGGACAAGAAACCCGGCTCCAGGAGCAACAAGGCACCCATGCAACCCGAGACCTAGAGATGCGGGAAGGACGCAAATGAGGCGACAATTCTGCCCGATCCGATCTCGCCGTCATCTCGAACCGAGGAGGCACTTCCATGGGGGCTGATCCTGCCGAAGCCAACGTCAATCGCTCGTATTCGCTCGCCGCGTCGAGCATCGCGATCTTCACGTTCGTGCTGTTCTTCCTGTATCCGAGATTTGCCAGCGGCGAGGTCGACGCCCTGCTGTTTCAGGCGACTTTGATCGTGATGGGCGTGGCGACGTTCTCGTTTGCATTTGCGTCCTTCTACTACTACGGCGCCTCGCTCGGCGACCGGTTTGACGATGCCGAGCGGGCCCGGGATTCGCGTCGAGGAGATCGCCTCTGGCTGCTCGGATGCATCCTGCTGTTCCTGGCTCCGAGCCTGATCCTGTTCTCGATCGGGCTCCTGGCCGCGGCGCCCGTCTGGTTTGTGCTCTGGTTGGGGTACGTGCTCTTCGCGATCCGTCACTTCCCGCGTGTCCAGGCCGCACGCAGGAGTTGAACCCGCGCACCGCAGGCACGACGGGAAGATCGAAGCGCGAGGGAAGTGATGGTGGAGCAGAAGGGGATCGAACCCTCGACCTCCGCATTGCGAACGCGGCGCTCTCCCAGCTGAGCTACTGCCCCACCTGAAAAATGGGCGCGGGATTCTAGCATCGGGTTCCCGGCCGGCAAAGCTCGGGCACGGGTCGGTAGCGGGTCATGACCCACTACCCACTGGCCCTGTCGGATTGGCGGAGTACCCGGGGGTTGGCGCTATGATGCAGCGACGCCGAACTCGACGGAGTCGAGGTCCTGATGCTCGCACGCGGTAGTCGCGCTCCAGAATTCACACTCGCCGACCAGGACGGACGCGACCGTTCGCTCACCTCGCTCTTGAGTGACGGGCCGCTGATTCTCTATTTCTACCCGGCCGACTTCACTCCGGGCTGCACGGCGGAAGCGTGTTCGCTGCGCGATCTGCACACCGAGATCCAGCACGCGGGCCTGCGCGTGGTGGGCGTGAGTCCGCAGTCCTCCGAAAGCCACAAGCGCTTCGCGCAGAAATACGCTCTCAAGTACACGCTGCTCGCCGATCCCGACAAGACCGTGATCAAGATGTACGACGCCGACGGACCGCTCGGCATCGCGGTGCGACGCGTGACCTACCTGATCGATCAGAACCGCATCGTGCAGGATGCGGTGCTCGCCGACTTCCGCATCAGCCGGCACGAGAACTTCGTGCGCAAGGCGGTCGAGCTTCGCAACGCGGCGTCGTGAGCGTGCCGCTGGGCAACATCAACTATCGTTCGTATCTTATTGTTCTTGCTCGGCTGCTCTGCATCAATACGTGATCTTGAGGAGCGACGCACGTCCCAGCGTCGGAATCGTGACCACGTACATCGTGCCGTACTCGGTGTCGTTCATCGGCGGGATATTCGCATCGTGGCTCAGGCGCCGCACGATCTCCGGCACCGTATTGCTGTGCCCAACCACGAACACGTTGCGGCCGCGATAGTTCGTCCGGATCTCGCGTAACAGGCCTGCGACGTCCGCCGCCGGAATCGTTTTCACCTTGATTCCAAGGCGCGCCGCGAGCGGTTCCGCCGTGCCCTGCGCGCGCCGCGTATCGCTCGCGAAGACCGCCGCAATGCGCCCGGCGCCCTCGCGGCTGCCGAACATGCGCGCCAGGACCTCGGCACGCTGCTCCCCCACCTGGCTGAGCGGTGGATCATCGATCGAGCCGAGCTCCTTTTCGGCGTGGCGCACCACGATCACGGTCGTGGTGGTCATGGAAAGCAGGAACCAGGTGGCAATCCCCACCACCAACAGGCCGGCGAGCGCCGCAAGCCACAACGGGGTGAGGAGCGGGCGGCGCCGCAGTTCGGCGTGCTCCTTCTTCATGGAACCAAACCCGCCTGTCTCAATGGGTTACGCGGCATGCGGCGCGCATTCTGACACCTTGGGACCCGAAAGTGCGAGCCGCCTTTCTTGCAAATCCCCCGCTCCTGCATACACTAAGCATTGCTTATTGTAAGGGGAGCATATGAGTACCCAGACCAAGCCTCGCCTCGGCTACCTCGTACACGACGTGGCGCGCCTGATTCGCGCCGAATTCGCCACGCGCGCCATCAAACACCGCACGACCCAGACCCACATGCGCACCGTCGCCTATCTCGGACGCATGGAAGGCTGCAGCCAGCGCGAGCTCGCGGAAATCATCGAAGTGCGGCCGATCACGCTCGGCCGGCAGATCGACCTGCTCGAGGCCGCAGGGCTGATCGAACGGCGGCCGGATCCTCTCGATCGACGCGCCGTCTGCCTGTATCTCACGCCGAAGTCGCGCGCGCGCCTCGATCAATTGCATGAGATCGGCGACGGCATCTACGAGCGCGCCACCCGCAAGCTCTCACGGACCGAACGCGAGACGTTGCTGCGCCTCCTCGAGACGGTGCGCGAGACGCTCGCCGAAGACCGCGCGCAGCAGCGCCAGAACGCCCACAGTCAGTTGACCGCTGCACATGGTCACTGAATCGAACAACACGGAAGCGCGCCGGCCGAGCTGGCGCGCAGTTCTGCTGTGGGGCATTCCCGCCCTCGTGCTCGCGGTCGCCGCAGGCTATTGGCTCTACGCGCGCGGCTATGCGAGCACGGACAACGCTTACGTGAAGGCCGACAAGACCATCGTGGCGGCGGAAGTCGATGGCACCGTGCGCAGTGTCCCCGTCAAGGAGAACATGCACGTCAACGCCGGCGATCTGCTGGTCGAGCTCGATGACGAGCCGTTGCGCTACGCTGTGCAAAGCGCCAGGGCGCACGTCGATGCCGTGAAAGCGCAGATCGCGAGCCTCAAGGCGCAGTACACGGAGAAGGCAGCGGCGCTCGCCGTCGCCAGACGTTCCGCCGAGTTCGCGCGACGCGACCAGACCCGCCAGCAGGAGCTCGCCGCCAAGCACCTCGTCGCGATGTCGAAGCTGGACGACGCCGAACAGGCGACGCAGCTCGCCGTAGGCCAGGTGCAGGTCACCGAGCATGACCTCGCGGCCATCGGCGCGAGCCTCGGCGGGGACCCGAACCGGTCGGTCGATTCGCACCCGGACGTCGAAGCCGCGGTGGCTGATCTGCAGCGCGCCGAGCTCAACCTGCGCCGCGCCAGGATCGTGGCGCCGCGCAACGGCATCGTGAGTCACCTGCCGCAGGTCGGTGACCATCTCACCGTCGGCAACCCCGCCCTCGCCATCGTGTCGGACGAAGGCATGTGGATCGAGGCCAACTTCAAGGAGACCGATCTCGCGCACGTGCGCAAGGGGCAGCCGGTCGAGATCGAGATCGATACTTATGGTCGTCGCAAGTGGTCGGGGCGCGTGCAGAGCATCGCGCAGGCCACCGGCGCTGAATTCGCGATCCTTCCCGCGCAGAATGCCAGTGGCAACTGGGTCAAGGTCGTACAGCGCATCCCGGTGCGCATCGCGGTCAATACCTCACCGGGCGATCCGCCACTGCGCGCCGGGATGAGCGCCACGGTCCGCGTCGATACGCGCGTTGAACCCGAACAATCCGTAGCGCGGACTGCCCAGGCCGCTCCGTGAGCCCGCAGGGTCGCGTCAACCGCGGCCTCGTCGTCGCCTCGACGATGCTGGCGACGATGCTCTATGCGATCGACACCACGATTGCCAACGTCGCCCTGCCCCATATCCAGGGCGGCCTGCAGGCGGGACCTGACCAGGTCCTGTGGGTGCTCACCTCGTACATCGTGGTGAGCGCGATCGCGACCCCGATCGTCGGCTTTCTCGCGCTGCGCATCGGTGAACGGCGCATCCTGCTTTTCAGCGTAGCGGGCTTCACGATTGCCTCGGCGCTATGTGGCATCGCCACCTCGCTCCCCGAGCTCGTGTTCTTCCGCGCGCTGCAAGGCGCGTGCGGAGCCGCGCTGATCCCGATCTCGCAGTCCTCGCTCCTGAGCGTCTATCCGCGCGAGAAACACGGCACCGCGCTCGCGATCTGGGGCCTGG
>DATBIF010000382.1:0-2667 GCA_036557045.1 Steroidobacteraceae bacterium | reverse complement strand
TGAATTGCGTCCCCTTGATCACGGCGACGAGGTAGGGCGTCTCGACGCGCAGTTTCTTGCCGAGCCGCTTGCCGACGTCGTAGAACGCGCTGCCTTGCGGCTGCAGGACGCGATCGATGGGTTCGCCGAGACTCGCACTCTCGGGAATCTGGATTTGAGTCTTCGCCGCGATCGAGACCGTCGTCGGTCCCTGGCGCAGCGCGATCGCGCCGTCCGCGCCGGTACGAATGGCCGCCGGCAGATCGACAGTTGTACCCGTATGCACGGGGCGCACGGTGCCGCGCATCGTGACCGTGACGTCGCCCTTGACGGAGATCACGACGACGTCCTGCGAGGCGGCCGCAGAGGCCGCGTCGTTGAACGCCAGGCACGCGAGGCCGAGCATCAGCGCGGCTGTGAGCCTGCTCCACCGGGATGGCCGCTTCGCAGTGCGGCTTGGAATTGAGATCGCGAGCACGATCCTGATCTCCCCTCACCAGGTGGCGAAATCTTACGCAGCTGCGCGCGCGCCTTGTGTGAAGGCATTCGCAGCATCGGCGGCCCGCTTGTTCGAGGATGCGCACCGGGGATCGAGAGCGGCGGCGAATATTCCATAATGAGCGCAGCATCCATTCGGCAGCTGAATCGAAGGCAAGCTGAAGCGACGAGCGCCTGGTTCGCGCTTGTCATAATTGCCTTGTCGTTGAGCTTCTCATCGCGCGTGCGCGCGGACGCGCCAGTGCTCGTGTCCACTGTGATTCGCGGCTCGAGCGTGTATTCGGCGCCGGAGCTGTTCGAGCTCTACAGCGCACAGCTCGGCTTGCCCATCAACAACGAGAACGCGCGCGCGATCGTCGCGGCACTGGTGCAGAAATACCAGGCCGACGGCTACGCGCGGCCGGAGATTCGCGCCGACGAGGCGCTCCTGGCAAACGGCATTCTCACACTCGATGTCTATGAGCCGGCGATTACGCGCGTGACGTTCACGGGCGATCGCGGTCCGTACACCGCGGAGCTCGACGCAGTCGCAGACCGCCTGCGTAACTCGCGACCGCTACGCCAACGCGATTTGCAGGAGGCGTTACAACGCATGCGCACCCTGCCGGGTCTCTCGATCACCGCGACGACGCGGCCTGACGACACGCAGCGCAACGGCCACGAGCTTGCGATCGAAGCAGGTTTCCAGCGGCTCGAAGGCGTGGTGCAGATGAGCAATCGCGGCACCAGCGAAGTCGGGCGCAATTTCCTCATGGGGCAGCTGACCGTGAACAGCCTGCTCGGCCTCGAGGAGAAGATTGGCCTGATCGTGGCCGCCGCCTCGGACTACGACGAATACCAGGGCGCCGGCGCCTACATCGATGCGCCGCTTGGCAGCGATAGCACGCGTGCCAATGCCATGCTGTTTCGCTCCGACTCGAATCCGAGCGAGGAGCCGGACCTTCCTGATCAATACCGGCGCGATCACGGCGCGCTCACCATCAGTCACGTGCTGCCGACCGGCAGCGTGCTCAGCGCCTCGTTCGCGGGCGTGTTCGAGTTCGACAACCTCGACATCGATCGTGCGGGCGTGCAGATCCGCGATGACCGGCTGCGTATCGTCGAACTCGAGTCACGCTTCGGTTGGCGCTGGAACACGGTCACGCAATATGGGCTGACGCTGGAGCTGCGTCATGGGCTCGACGGGCTCGGCAGCGGACTCTACGACGCCACGGTCGCCGACGATCCGCGCCGCGAGGACTTTACGTTGCTGCGGCTGCAGCTCACCTGGCTCAGGACACTCGCCACGGCATGGACGCTGCGCTTCGATGGATTCGCGCAAGGCACGGGTTACGTCCTGCCGTACAGCGAGCGTTTCAAGATCGGCGGCGACCGACTCGGGCGCGGTTACGAAGTCCCGGAGATCGCGGGCGACCAGGGTCTCGGCGCCAAGGTCGAGCTGCGGCGCGATCTCACGAGCGCCTCGAGCGTCTTCGGCCGCACGCAGGTCTACGGCTTCTACGATTTCGGCGCGACGTGGCAGCAGGACACGGGCAACCGCGAATCCGCAGCCACCGCCGGCATCGGCGCCGCGCGCCAGGGCGAGAAGATCACTGGCTACCTCGAAGTGGCGATGCCGCTCACGCATCCCGACGTCGACGGCAGCACTGATCCGACGCTGTTCTGCGAGCTGAGTTACCGCTTCTAGTCAACGCCGCGAGCGCCCAGGTCCCGACCAGATCACGGGGCTCGTTGACTCGATCGTCACCACCGCGGGCAGCACCTCCATCCAGAGCCTCTCCTACGAGTGGGACCGGGTCGGCAATCTCAGCAAGCGTGTGGATGGCCGCCAGGGCCTCACCGAGCAGCTCTACTACGACAACCTGCACCGCCTCGATCACTCGACGCTCACCGGTCAGCCGGGCTCGAACCTCACCGTCGCCTACGATCCGCTCGGCAACCTCACGAGCAAGAGCAACACCGGCGTCATTCCGCAAACCAGCACCACGAGCTGGTACAGCTACCAGCTGCCGAACTTCATCAGCGCCTCGGGCGGCAATTCGAGCCAGTTCTTCTATACGCCCGACCGCGCCCGCTACAAGCAGGTGGCGAGCTATGGAGGCACGTCAGAGACGACGATCTACGTCGGCGGGCTGATGGAGAAGACGACCCTGGGAGGCGTCACCTCGTTCAAGCATTACATCGCGGCCG
>DATBIF010000381.1:0-8850 GCA_036557045.1 Steroidobacteraceae bacterium | reverse complement strand
GACTGGGACTGGATCATGGGCGTCAACGTCGACGGCGTGATCAACGGCATCCAGAGCTTCGTGCCGCGCATCAAGGCGCACGGCGAGGGCGGCCACATCGTCAACACGGCTTCCATGGCGGGCCTGATCGTCGGGCCGGGCTTCGGCATCTACGCGGCTTCGAAATTCGCGGTCTTCGGTCTCACGGCAGCGCTGCGCTACGATCTCGCGCCACACCAGATCGGTGTCTCGGTGGTCTGCCCGGGCTTCGTTCGCAGCAACATCCACGAGGCTGTGTTGAGTCGGCCGAATCACCTCGCGCGCAGCGGCTACAAGGTGACCAAGGACGACATCGCGCGGCTCGACCAGGTGTTATCGGTCGGCATGGCGCCGATCGATGTCGCGCAGCGCGTGCTCGAGGGAATCCGGCGCAACGAGCTCTACATCTTTCCGCACGCCGAGTTCAAGGCGGAGCTGCGCGAGCTGTTCGACGGCATCCTCGCGGCGTTACCGGAGAGTGCCCCGGATCCGAAGCGCATGGCAATGGAAGACGGGCGCCGGGCGCGCAAGAAGGAAGCGGCGAGCGCGATACGCTGATCAGTATCGATCGCAACGAGGTGCAGCGTGACTGATGTGACTTCGAGCGCGGCGACCGCTCCGGTTGCCGACAGCCGGCCGTGGCCGAGCCCCCGACAAGCCTGGTACGCGGTGGCGATCTTCGCGCTCGCGCTCATGATCAACTTCCTCGATCGCGGCATCGTGGGCCTGCTGGTTCAGCCCATCAAGGAAGATCTGCAGCTCAGCGACTTCCGCATCAGCCTGATCATCGGCTTCGCCTTCGTGTGCATGTACGTGATCCTCGGCCTGCCGATCGCCCGCATGGTCGATTCGCGCAGCCGGCGGATCATCCTGACGTGCGGCATCACGGCGTGGAGCATTGCCACCGCCTTGTGCGGGCTGGCGCAGAACTTCTGGCAGCTGTTCCTCGCCCGCATCGGCGTCGGCGCGGGCGAGTCGTGCAGCGGGCCGGCGACGTTCTCGATGATGGCGGACCTGTTTCCGCCGCGAAAACTGCCGCGCGCCATCGCGGTGCTCAACTTTGGCTTCATCGCCGGCCTCGGCGGCGCGCTGCTGATCGGTGGCGCGGCCATCGTGTGGATCGGTACCTGGCCGCCGGTCTCCTTACCGGGCATCGGTGTGCTTCGTCCCTGGCAACTCGTTTTCCTGGTGGTCTCAGTGCCGGGGTTCATCGTCGCGGCGCTGATGCTGACGGTGAAAGAGCCGATCCGCCGCGGTGTCGCGGCGAGCGGAGCGGGCGGTGCCCCGGTGCAATCGATTCCGATCAGCGAAGTGGTGCAGTACCTGCGCACGCACTGGACCACATACGCGCCCATGTTCATCGGCGTCGCTTCCAATACCGTGCTCGCGTTCGGCCACCAGGCGTGGCACGCAGCCTTCTTCCAGCGCACCTATGGCTGGAGCGCGCCGCAGTTCGCCACCACGTTCGGCATCGCGATCATCATCGTCGGGCCCATCAGCCTGATGACGGGAAGCTGGCTCGCGGAACGATACGCCCGGCAGGGCCGGCTCGACGCCAACATGCGCGTGACACTGCTGGCGTCAGTGCTCAATTTTCTGCCGCAGGTCCTGTATCCGTTCATGCCGACGCCGGAGCTGGCGATGGCGCTCGTCGTGGCGGGATTTGCCGGCGCAATGATGAGCCCGGGCCCATACAACGCTGCGATCCAGATCGTCACTCCCAACCAGATGCGCGGCCAGGTGACGGCTCTGTTCCTCTTCGTGTTCAACATCGTCGGCTTCGGCCTCGGTGCGACGATCGTCGCGTCGTTCACCAATTTCGTGTTCGCCGATGAAAACATGCTGCGCTATTCGCTCGCGGCCACCTCGATCGTGATGGGGCCGATCTCACTCATCTGCTTCTGGCTGGGCCTCAAGCCCTATGCGCGTAGCGTGGAGCGAATGGGCGCGCACCGCGATACGGTCGCTACGCAGGCGAGTCACTAGACGGGATCGTGGACAACGATGATCACGCTCCGTGGCTCGGGTCTGACCCTCAATGACATCGCGGTCGTCGCGCGCGGCGAGCGCGTCGAGCTCACGCGCGACGCTGATGTGCGGCAGCGGATGGCAGCATCGCAGCGCCTGATCGCGGACGCGGTCGACAACGGCAAGGCGATTTACGGCGTCACGACGCTCTTCGGTGGCATGGCACATCGGGCCGTTCCGAAACAGATGGCGCGCGAGCTGTCCACGCACGCCATCTGGTCGCACAAGACGACCACCGGCGAGCGGTTGCCGGGCAAGGACGTGCGCGTGGCGATGCTGTTGCGCGCGAATTCTCTGCTGCATGGCATTTCCGGCGTGCGGCTCGAGATCGTGGAGCGCTTCGTGGCATTCCTCAATGCGAACGCACTGCCACACGTGTTCGAGCTCGGCTCGATCGGTGCGAGCGGGGACCTCGTGCCACTGGCCTACATTTCCGGGGCGCTGCTCGGAGTGAGCCGTGAGTACCAGGTGGACCTGGACGGCGAATCGCTCGACTCGCACGACGCGCTGGCGCGGCTCGGCCTGGAACCGCTCGCGCTCGAACCCAAAGAGGGACTGGCGCTCGTCAACGGCACGTCGGTCTCGACCGGAATCGCCGCCAACTGCGTGATTCGGGCACGTGAGCTGCTCGGACTGACGCTGGCGATACACGCGCTCTACGTGCAGGCGCTGTATGGAACCGATCAGTCGTATCACCCGTTCATCCACGAACACAAGCCGCACCCGGGCCAGGTGTGGGCGGCCCGGGAGATGTCGAGGCTGCTGCAGGGCTCGCGCCTGATCCACGACGAGTCAGGCGGCGATCGGCAACACCGCAAGGGCAGGCTCATCCAGGACCGCTACTCACTACGCTGCCTGCCCCAATACCTCGGACCCATCGTCGACGGCATCGAGACGATCGCGAGACAGATCGAGACCGAAGCCAATTCGGCGAACGACAATCCACTGATCGACCCGGCCAGCGGCGCGATCTATCACTGCGGCAACTTCCTCGCGCAGTACACGGGCGTCGCGATGGACCAGCTGCGCTATTACATCGGGCTGCTCGCAAAACATCTCGACGTGCAGATCGCGCTGCTCATGATGCCGGAGTTCAGCAACGGCCTGCCGCCCTCGCTGATCGGCAATCCCGATCACGCCCTGAACGTCGGGTTCAAGTCGCTGCAGGTCGTGAACCATTCGATCATGCCGCTGCTCACGTACTACGGCAGCTCGCTCGTCGATCACTATCCGACGCATGCCGAGCAGTTCAACCAGAACATCAACAGCCAGGCGATGGGATCCGCGAACCTGGCACGCCGCTCGCTCGATCTCTTCGAGCACTATCTTGCCAATGCGCTGCTGTTCGCGGTCCAGGCTGTGGAGCTGCGCACGCAGGTCGAGGGAGGGCACTACGATGCGCGGCGGTGTCTGTCTGCGCCGACCGCACGCGTGTACGAGGCGGTGCGTACGGTCGTCGGCAGTCCCGTTACTGGCACCAGACCGCTGATGTGGAACGACAGCGAGGTGTCGCTGGAGCCACTGGTCAGGGCACTGCTCGCCGACATCGCTGGACGCGGACGGGTGCTCGCGTCCCTGCATGCATGAGTTAGCAACTGCTGCCACGCGGGCAGCCTGTAGGCTGTCGTATGGCACGATGTCGGGAGAGCAATGTGAATCTGCGTCTCATGGCGGCACTGACTACGTTGGGAGGCATCTGCATGAACGCGCCGGGCCCTGGCGCCGAGGCGGCGACGGAGAAGGCGTGCTCGCGGCCGGAGTATCGGCAGTTCGATTTCTGGCTCGGCACCTGGACCGTCACCGAGAATGGCAAGGTCGCGGGCACCAATCACATCGAGAGCATCCTGGACGGCTGCGCCGTGCATGAAAGCTGGCGCGGCGCGGGTGGCAACGTCGGGAACAGCATCAATTTCTACGACGAACCCCGCAAGGTCTGGCACCAGACGTGGATCGATCGGATGGGCAACGCGCTCGTGCTCGAGGGCCGGTTCGAAAACGGCGCGATGCGACTCGAAGGCCAGCGGCCCGGCGCCAAGCCAGGCCAGGTGGATCTGCATCGCATCATCTGGACGCCGCTCGCCGAGGGCAAGGTCCGCCAGCTGTGGGAGACATCGAGCGACGGCGGCAAGACCTGGAGCCAGGCCTTCGACGGCCTGTACGAGCCCGCGAAGTAGGTCCTGGAACTATCGCCCCGTCGGCACCCAGGTGCCCGCCTTCTTCGAGCGCTTCTCCGCGCGCTTCTCCTTGAGCGACTTCTGGGGTTTCTTCTTGCTTTCGCGCTTTTGATCCATGCCCTTGCTCATGAAGCGGCCTCCTCGTCGTGATGCGATCGCATTCTATGCGTCTGGGGTACTTCGCGACTACTGCTGAATGTCGCCGCGCCCGAGCACCGTCATGACGGTACACGTCATCGTTGCGATGAGCGGCCGTTCCGAACCGCGAATGCCGATGGCCTCGCCCTGGCAGACGGACAGGGTACGTCCGTCCTTGACCACCGTGCCTACCAGCAGGAAGCGTTCGGCCGCCGCTGGCGCGAGGAAATTGATCTTGTATTCGACGCTCAGCACTCCGGCGTCGGCGGGCATCAGCGAAAAAGCGGCGTAACCGCATGCGCTGTCGAGCCCGGTGGCAATGATGCCGGCGTGCATGAACCCGTGCTGCTGCGTCAGGCGTGGATCGAAAGCAAGCTCGAGCTCGACACGGCCGGGATCGACCTTTACCAACGTAACGCCGAGGGCAGCCATCACCTGCTGGCGGTTGAAGCTCGCCCGCACCCGTGCGCTAAAATCCGCGTCCTTTGGCGTTAGGACTCTATCCACGGATCACAGTGTCGCCGAGCCGTGACTGAAAAATCCAATCCATCCGCAAGCGAGCGCGTCCTCGAGTTCTGGTTCGCGGACGGCATGACGAGTGCCGAGGCGCTCGCGCAACGCAGCGAGCTCTGGTTCGGGGAAGACCAGCGCGTCGCGGTCGATCGCGAGATCGACCGGCTGTTTCGCAGCGAAGTCGAGCTGGCCATCGCCGGCGGACTCGGCGACTGGGCCACCACGCCGCGCGGGAGACTCGCTCTCATCCTGTTGTGTGATCAGTTCCCCCGCAATGTTTTCCGCGGTACGGCACGCGCGTTCGCGGGCGACTTGCGGGCACGTCAGCTCAGCGAGGAAGGACTGCGCTCACATGCGCACATCAAGCTGCATCCCGTCGAGCGTCTGTTCTTCTACATGCCGCTGGAGCACGCGGAGGATGGTGCTGCGCAGGATCGTGTCGCGACGATACTCGAGGCGCTGATGCAGGAGGTCCCGGCGGAAATGCGTTTCTTCTTCGATGATTGCTTCGCGGCAGCGGGACGCCATCGCGAAATCATCCGCCGCTTCGGGCGCTTTCCGCATCGGAATGCGCTCCTGGGACGCCGCAGCACCGCGGCCGAGCAGGAGTACCTGCAGAAGGGCAGCGAGGACTTCGGACAGCGGACCTAGAGAAGCGCCCCGGTGCTTGCCTGGATGCGCATTACGATCCGCGAGTCTTTCAGCACAGCGAAAAGACCCGCTCGGCGTTGAGCTGGAAAAACTTCCTCTTGTCGATGTCGCTCAGCGCCAGGTTATCGCACGTGATGACCTCTTCGGCGACGTATTGATATGGATAGTCCATCGCGTACATCACGCGATCGGCTCCGAGCACCGAAATGCAGAACAGGATCGCAGGCTCCCAGCCCACGCCACTGTTGGTGACGTAGACGTTCTCGCGCAGGTAGTCGCTGGGTCGCTTGCGGAGCGCCTTCATGCGCGGGTAGCGGCCCGCAGCGACCGAGGCGCGGTGCATGTAATCGATGCGATACATCCAGAACGGCAGCGCCTCGCCGGTGTGCCCGACGACGATCCTGAGGCCCGGAAAGCGATCGAAAGCGCCACTCGTGATGATCGCCAGCAGGTGCATGCCGGTGTCGACGGCGAACCCGTAGATGGCGCCCTCGAGACCCCGCTCGAGCAGCGGACCGACCAGGCCGCGTGATGGCGTATTCGGATGGATGTAGATCGGAGCGTTGAATGCTTCGGCCGCGGCGAAGATGTCCCAATACTTCTCATCGTCGAGATATTCGCCCAGCGTATGCGAATTGATGATGACACCCTTGAGGCCGAGCTGCGTTGCGCCGCGCTCGATCTCTTTCGCCGCCTGCTGTGGATCCTGCGGAGCGACGGCGGTGAGACCCGAATAACGATCCGGGTGCTCGCGAATCGCGTCGGAGAGCTGGTCGTTGAACGAGCGCGCGAGCGCGGTCGCGGTCGCCGCATCGAACACCTGCACGCCCGGTGAGGTGAGCGACAGGATCTGCCGATCGATGCCGGTCGCGTCCATGTCGCGCAGGCGCTGCTCGCCGAGATCCTGGATGCGCGCGATGATCTGCGTGGCGCGCGGGCTCGGGCTCGAGAGATAGAACCCCCACAGGCTCTGGAATCCCGGATCGTCGCAACCGCCCCGCTCGAGCAGCTGGCGATAGCGCGCGAAGAGCTCCGGCGGAGCGAAGGCCTCCTCGGTCGCAATGCGCTTGTAACCCTTCGCAGCAGGAACGGAAGTCATTGATTGCTCACGTGAAGTGGAGGTAGCCATGGCGCGAATCTTGGCACAGGCAGACACCCGCTCACATTGCGCTCAACATCGACTTTTATTTCCGTTTCGGTCGAGCGGGTGGGGGGTGCGGGCGGCGAGATAGCCTGACAAGCCACACCCGACCTGAGGAAACTCGCGATGACCACCGCAGACCAGATCCAGGCGCTCGAAAAGAAGGTCGAGCAACTGACCCACGACCTCGGCGTCCTGCAGGACGTACACGATATTCGCCGGCTCCAGTACGCCTACGGCTACTACATCGACAAGTGCCTGTACAACGAGACCGTGGACCTCTTCGCGCAGGATGGCGAGGTCTGTTTCATGGGCGGGCGGTTCAAGGGCAAGGAGGGGGTGAAGCGACTCTACATCGGGCGCTTCCAGACCAATTTCACGGGCGGTAAGAACGGGCCGATCCACGGCTTCTTGCTCGACCATCCGCAGATCCAGGCGATCATCGACGTCGCTCCGGATCGCAAGACGGCGAAAGCGCGCGCCCGCTCGATGATGCAGGCGGGCAGTCACGAGAGCCGTCACCAGGGCGAGGGCATCCCGCGCCAGTGGTGGGAAGGTGGGATCTATGAGAACCAGTACGTCCGGGAAAACGGGGTCTGGAAGATCAAGGTGCTCAACTACCGGCCCGTCTGGCACGGCACGTTCGAAAAGGGCTGGGCGCACATGCCCGCACAGGCGTACAAGTTCTACGACGTGACCTATCCGCAGGACCCGCTCGGTCCAGACGAGATCATCACGGATCCGAAACCGGTGCTCTGGCCCGACACCGATGTCGTGCCGTTCCACTATCCGCATCCCGTGACTGGCAAGTGGGTGAAGCCGGACTGAGGCTGGCCTGCAGCCCGCGCCTCGATGGCAGGAGTGCTCAACAAACAGGTCGCAATCGTTGCCGGAGCGGGCCGCGGCTTCGGTCGCGCCATCGCGCAGCGCTTCGCCGCTGAGGGCGCCGCCGTTACGGTGACGGCGCGTACGCAGAAGCAGATCGACGAGACCGCGGCGACCATCACCTCTGCCGGTGGGCGAGCGCTTGCGGTCGCGGGCGACGTCACCAGGCGCGACGATGTCGCGCGTGTCGTGGAGCGTACCGCCGCGGCATTCGGGCCGGTGACGACGCTGGTGAGTGTCGCCGGTCACGGCGGCCCCTACGGTCCGATCGGCTTCGTCGACCCGGACGAATGGTGGGCTTCGCAGGCGCTACACGTGCGCGGACCGCTCCTGTTCGCGAGCGCGGTGCTGCCGATGATGCACAAGTCGGGCGGCGGACGAATCATCATCGTGGCGTCTCGCGGCGGAGTGGAGATCGCACCCAGTCTCTCGGCGTACTGCGTCGGCAAGGCGACCCAGATCCGCTTCGCGCAACACCTGGGTGCGGAAGGCAAGGAGCATCGCGTCGCCGCGTTCGCGATCGAGCCCGGCACCGTGATCACCGACATGGCGGAGGAGACCCTCAGCAATCCCGACGCGCAGCGCTGGCTGCCGCACATGCTGGTCTCGCTCAGGGAGCTCAAGGCTGACTCGGACCCCGAGGCCGGTCTCGCTCGCTGCGCCGAGATGTGCGTGAAGCTCGCCTCGGGCCGCTACGACGGACTTTCCGGCCGCTACCTCACGCCGGACGACGATTTCGATGCGCTGCTCAGCGCTGCGAACTGAATTCCCGCAGGAGAAATTCCATGGCAAGCGATGATCAGATCAAGGCGCTCACGGCGCGGGTGGAGGAGCTCACGCGGCGCATCGGCATCATGGAGGACACGCACGCGGTGCGGACGCTCCACTTCAAGTACGGCTATTACATCGACAAGTGCCTGTACGATGAAGCCGTCGATCTGTTTGCCGATAACGCCCGCCTGCAGTTCCTCAACGGCCTCTACCACGGCAAGGCGGGGGTGCGGCGCCTGTACTGCGACTGGTTCCGTAACTTCTTCACGCGCGGGCACAACGGTCCCGTGTACGGTTTCCTGCTCGATCACCTGCAGATGCAGGACATCGTGGACGTGGCTCCCGATGGCCTGACGGCGAAGGGACGTTTTCGCGCGATCATGATGGCCGGTCAACACACGAGCAAGACCGATCGCATCGAGCACTTCCCGGCGCAATGCTGGGAAGGCGGATGCTACGAGAACAGTTACGTGAAGGATCGTGGCGTCTGGAAGATCCAGTTCCTGAACTACAACATGCTCTGGCAGGCGG
>DATBIF010000380.1:0-1805 GCA_036557045.1 Steroidobacteraceae bacterium | reverse complement strand
CGCCGAGCCAACCATGCCAAACCGCAAGCAACAGGGAACACGATGATGCGATAGCCGCACACGCGAAGGAGAGACGACCATGTTGACCAGCATCCTGAACCGAACACTGTGCGCAGCAGCGCTCCTGCTGATGGCGTCACCGCCGTCGCGGGCGCAGACCGTCGAGGTCGAAACCGGCGTCTTCTGCGAGACACAGCAACAGATGGAGCGGTTTGTTGCGATCTATGACGAAGACGCGTATGCGGCGATGGACGCCGTCAACGCCGAGGAGAACGACCCGACCGCCTGCGTGTACGGCACCATTGCCTTCATCCGCGGGCCCGAGATCGCGACCGCCCGGAACAACAAAGAGGCCTATCACATCGTGCGGGTGATCGTGGTCGGCTTCATCACCCATTTCGGCTTCCGCGCTTCGGCTCCGGCGGCCTCGTTCGCGACCGAGAAGATCGACGAGCGCGCGGCGTAGGCCAGCGCCGATGGGAGTGGTGTCATGCCGCGCAAGACAAGCAAGATACGGGACAGAGGCAGGCTCGCTGTCGCCCGCACCGACCTCGCTCTCGTCTTCCGGGCCCTCTTCGACTCCTACCGGCCGGAGCGCCATTACATGCGCGGCCCGGGACCGAAGTGGCTGGCCAAATACGGACACCCCTGCGCACGGGCATAACGCGACGATCTCTACAAGTCAGACGAGCGCCCGCAGCTTCTTCGCGATCAATCGCCGCGCTGCCCCGCGCATACGTCCCGAACACACGCGCGCAGCCAGCGATGCGCCGGATCGGCGTCGAGCCGCGGATGCCAGAGCAGCGCAACCGTGACTTCCGGCACTGGGACCGGCAGGCGAAAGCTGTGCATGCCTGCGCGCAGGTTTCCGGTGTGCCGTTGCGGAACGCTGGCGATCAGGTCGGAGTTGCGAGCGAGCCCCAGCGCAGTCGAGAAGCTGCCGACGATCGTGACAATCTGGCGTTCGAGCCCGAGCGGCGCCAACGCCTCATCGATCAGTCCCTTGTCGACACCGCGCCGCGAGACGCAGATGTGCCGGCCCGCCGCGTAACGGGAGGGCGTGATCCTTCCGCGGCTCAGCAGGTGTCCCTTGCGCACGACGCCGATGAGCCGGTCGCGGTATAATGCCTGCGCACGCAGCTCCGGACCGGTCGCCTTCCCCACCACCCCGGTTTCCAGATCGACCGCTCCTTCGCGCAGTGGCGCGTTGTCCTTGTCTGGCTTTGGCACGAAGCAGAGCCGCACGCCGGGCGCTTGCGCGCCGACACGTGCAATGAGCTGCGGTCCGAAGTTTTCAACAAAGCCTTCTCTGGTCCGCAGCGTGAAGGTGCGGACGAGTTGCTTGAGGTCGAGCCTCTCAGCCGGGCGCAGCACCGCTTCGCCGTCCCGCACGAGCTGACCGACCCGCTCGCGAAGCGCGAGCGCGCGGGGCGTGGGAACGAGGCCGCGTCCGGCCCTGACCAGCAGCGGATCGCCCGTTGCCTCACGCAATCGCGCCAAGGTCCGGCTCATCGCCGAAGGGCTGAGCCGCAAGCGCTCGGCCGCGCGCGCAACGCTGCCTTCCGCGAGCAGCGCGTCGAGGGTTACGAGCAGGTTGAGATCGGGTCTCGCCATGGATGAGCCCTCGTGTGGCGTTGGTTCGAGCCATATCCCCTGGCCCCTCATCCCCGCCTGCGCGCATGGGCGCTAAGATAGCGAGTGACTCAATCGGCCTCATGCTGAGGAGCTCACCTTGCCCGCAGGGCGAGGTGAGCGTCTCGAAGCACGAGGCCGCCCCCATCCTTCGAGACGGGTGCACGCAAGAG
>DATBIF010000379.1:0-1668 GCA_036557045.1 Steroidobacteraceae bacterium | reverse complement strand
CCGGCGTAGTAGGGGTGCTCCGCCGGGTCGAGGCGATTGGTGAACAGCCGCTCGATGCCGTTGCCGCCGAATTCACCGGGCGGCAGTGAGATGCCGTGGACGACGATCAGGCGGATCGGGCAATCGTCGGGCCGGGCGTCGCAATTGGGCGAGGGGACCTGGCGCGCCGTGGAAATCATTCCCGCGCTGTCGATGTCGAGATTTATCAATGTAGCCCTGCCGCTCGTGGTTTGCATTCAAGCAATGGCACCTCCCGGCGCTAATTTTCGCGCGTCCGTGCGTCGGAAAGGCGACCTTACACACTTGTAAGTTTCTCGCATCACTGGTTAAATTTTGTAGCCTACTTTCGCCTCGGAGACGCCGCACGTGGAGCAGCGCGTGCGGCGTATACAAGAGCAGTCGTCCTCCATTCTCCGCGGGCACCTTTGGCCCCGGCCGACCGATGGCGGGGGCACTTGAGGCAAGTTTGCGTGGTTGCATGGCCACGCCGACCCGTGCCCTGAGGGAGCCCCATTGGACATCGTGGTGCTGACGCCGGTGCGATTGATGGGCGACGGACTGGCCGCCTGCTTCGCACGACGCGCGGACATCTGCGTGCGCGGTGTCGTCAACAGCATGGCTGCACTCCGCGTCGTACTCGTGGACGTCAGCGTGGACCTCGTGCTGATCGACGTCACGCAGGGCATCGATCTGTACGACGTGCGGTCCATCGCGGCGGAGCGACCTCACGTCGCACTGGTCGCGCTTGGGCTGACCGAGCAGCGGCAGGACGTGATCCGATGCGGCCGCGCGGGATTCACCGGCTATGTGAGCCGCGATGCGAGCGTCGACGAGCTTTGTGCAGCGCTGTGCGACGTCGTCCAGGGCCGGCTCGCGTGTCCCGCGGAGATCTCGAGCGGCCTGCTGCGCGCGCTGTTCCACCGCGAAAGCCTTCCCGGCGACAACGAGCCCGACGACGTGCTCACGCGGCGGGAGCGCGACGTGCTGCACCTGATCGGCGACGGCCACTCCAACAAGGAGATCGCGCGCGAGCTGAACCTGAGCGTCGCCACCGTGAAGCATCACGTTCACAACATCCTCGACAAGCTGCACCTGCAGGGGCGGGCGCAGGCGATGCGGCGGGTGAGGGATGCGCCGTGGCTGGTGGTGTCACAGCGCCACGCGATGCAGGTCGCCGAGCGCGGCGAAGATCGGTGAGGTTCGCACAGAAGAGAACTGTGTCACCGCGAGGCGTTTGCGAGCAAGTCGCGTAACTCATCGGGCAAACCAGGCGTAAGGGACATCGCAGCAGTCCAGGTACGCCATAGCTCGCGCTCCTGGTTGACGTCGCGCGCCAACACGAGGTGCGTGAGATAGGTAAGATCATCCAAGGCGCGTTGCTTCGCGTTCCACAGCTCGATCGATTGCCGATGTCGTTCTGCAGCCGCGAGCGCCTCCTGGTTCTTCGCTGCGTCCGGGATCGTGCCCGGATCGGCGCCGCTCGGTAGCGTTACCCCGGGCGGAAGCGCTGGGGTCATTTCGATGCGGTCGGCTCCAAGAGCCGCCGTCGTGCCCAGTCTCTCGAACGCCAGCAGGAAGAGCGAGCGCATGTGTGCGCGCAGCTCCGGCACCGCAGTCTGCGGCGCAAGCGACAACAGCTGCTCGGCACAGCAGGCACGCGAGTGCGCG
>DATBIF010000378.1:0-2238 GCA_036557045.1 Steroidobacteraceae bacterium | reverse complement strand
GATTTCGCGACGCCCGATACCGCCGTATACGACCTCGGTTGCTCGACCGGCACCACCTTCATCAACCTGCATCGCAATCTCGATCCGAGCGTCCGCTTCGTCGGCGTCGACAACTCCGAGGAGATGCTGGAGCGCTGCCGTGCCAAGCTGGCGGAGCAGGGTATCGACCGGCCCCTGGAGCTACGCTGCCGCGATCTCAACGAGGGTGTCGAAGTCGAGAATGCATCGCTCGTCATGCTGATCCTGACGCTGCAGTTCATCAGGCCGCTGCGCCGCGAGCGTCTCATCACCGACATCTATCGCGGCCTCAACCCCCAGGGTTGCCTGATCCTGGTCGAGAAGGTGCTGGGGGAGGAATCGCTCATCAACCGCCTCTTCATCGACTACTACTACGATCTCAAGCGCCGCCAGGGCTACAGCGAGCTCGAGATCAGCCAGAAACGCGAGGCGCTCGAGAACGTGCTGATTCCCTACAAGCTCCTCGAGAATCGCGAGCTGTTGCTGGAAACGGGCTTCCGCAACGTCGATGTCTTCTTCAAGTGGTACAACTTCTGCGGCATCGTGGCGGTGAAGTGATGGTCGCCCTCGGCCGTTTCCTGTTCCGCTATCGCAACGCCATCTTCCCTTTTGCCTGCCTGCTGGTGCTCCTGCCCGGCCCGGCGTTGTTCGATGACCCGGTGCGCGCCGCCTGGGTCGGGGCGATTTGCGCGCTGCTCGGCCAGCTGGTGCGCGCCGGCACCATCGGCTTGCGCTACATCGTGCGCGGCGGACGCGGCGGGCGCGTGTACGCGGATGATCTCGTGACCGAGGGCATCTACTCTCATTGCCGCAATCCCATGTACGTGGGCAATATCCTGATCACTCTGGGCGTAGCCCTTGCATCCAACTCGCTCACGACCTTGCTCGTGGCGCTGCCACTCGTGCTGATCGCATACAGCGCCATCATCGCCGCCGAGGAAGAGTTCCTGCACCAGAAGTTCGGCGCAGCGTTCGAGGCCTATTGCCGCGACGTGCCCCGCTGGCTGCCGCGCCTGCGCGGCATTGCCGCAACGTTCGCGCACTCGGAGTTTCACTGGCGACGGCTCCTGGTGAAGGAATATGGCACGCCGTTCGGCTGGATTGGCGTGTTGATCCTGGCGACCCTCTACAACCTTTCGCACAACGGCTGGCTACCCGCTGAGCTGCACACGGCCTCCACCCTGCTCGAAATCCTGAGCGCGGCCGCCATGCTCTGGCTCATCGTGTGGCTGCTCAAGAAGACGCACGTCGTGGTGGCCGACTGATGGGCGCCGTGCGCAAGGGCCCTCGCCCTTTGCCTGCGAGTGCGCAGGAGACAGCGGCGGCCGATATTCCGGCGCGGATGGCGCAACTGCGCGAGTCGCTCGACCGGATCAACCATCAACTGCTGGCGCTGCTGGAGCAGCGCGGTCGCCTGGTCCACGAAGTGATGCGCATCAAGCGCGAGCACTCGCTCCCGGTGCACGACCCGGAACGTGAACGGCGCATGCTGGACGCACTGTTGAGCGCCTCCTCGGACGTCTATCCGCGGGCCGCACTGGAACGCGTCTTCGGCAGCATCTTCGAAGTCTGTCGCGCTCTTGGCCGCGAGCCCGACCCGGAATAGCGCAGCCCAGCTCGAGCCGCGGTCGTAGAGTCCGCGGGCGCTCCTGGGGTATCTTTCCTTGCCTTTCTGACGGACGGCGCCTGCGGTGCGGTGGAGGATCACATGAAGCATGCCATGCGCATTCTCATTGCTGTGTGCGTGCTGCCGGTCGTCGTGGCGTGCACGGTCACCGTCACGAAAGATGAAGACAGCGTCCAGCAGGTTCAGCGGGCGGAGCGGCAGCGATTCGCCGCGATGACGAGCCAGGACGTCACCGCACTCGAGCCACTGCTCGCCGATGAGCTGTATTACTGTCACTCGAACGGCGAAGTGCAGACCAAGCAGCAGCTCGTGGAAGCGCTGCGCTCCGGGCAGCTGCGTTACGAGGCGATCGACCTGCGAGAGTTCCACGTGCGCCAGTATGGCGACGTTGCGCTGGGGAGCGGCCTGGTCAACGTCCGCGCGAGCCTGGGCGGTGCGCCGCCTGTCATCCTCGACATGCGCTATGCCGACGCGTACGTGTGGCGTGACGGTCGCTGGCAGCTTGCGACCTGGCAGTCGACCCGGCTGCCCGCACCGTCGCGGTAGAATCAGGGCCCATGCCGCTCACTCGTCGTCGCTCCGTCGCCGTTCAC
>DATBIF010000377.1:0-6685 GCA_036557045.1 Steroidobacteraceae bacterium | reverse complement strand
GGGCGCGCGCGCATCGAGCGCCTGTCCATCTGAGGAAACGATAAGCGATGGAATTTTTCCACAAGGTCACGCGCATCCGCTTCATGGGGTCGCGGAAGTTCTGCTACGCGATTTCCGCGGCGTTGATCGTCGCCTCGATCGTGGCGCTGATCCATCCGGGGCTGAACTACGGCATCGACTTCACGGGTGGCGTCGCGGTGGAAGTCAATTTCCCAACGGCCGCTGATCTCGAGAAGTCGCGACACGCCCTCTCGACTGCCGGCTTCCCCGAAGCGCAGACGCAGAACTTCGGCACTTCGCGTGACGTCGTGATCCGGCTCGAGCCGCACGCGGGCATGAGCGGCAACGTCATCGGGTCGCGCATCATCGAAGCGCTCAAGACCGTCGACCCCGGCGTCGAGCTGCGGCGTGTCGACGTCGTGGGACCGCAGGTCGGCGAGGAGCTGCGCCAGAAGGGCTATCTGGCGATGCTCTTCACCTTCATCTTCATCATGGCGTACCTGTGGTTCCGCTTCGAATTCAAGCTGAGCTGCGGCGCGATCCTGGCGGCGTTGCACACCCCGATCATCATTCTCGGCTTCTTCGCCGTGACCAGGATGACCTTCGACCTCACCGTGCTCGCGGCCGTGCTGGCCGTAGTCGGCTACCAGATCAACGACACGGTCGTCGTGTTCGACCGTGCCCGCGAACGCTTTCCGCTGATGCGCGGCGCACCGCCGGCGGAAGTGCTGGATGCGGCCATCAACCAGACCTTGTCCCGCACCGTGATCACGCACGGCGCGACCTCGATCGTGGTGACGACGCTCCTCGTCCTCGGTGGCGAGACGTTGCGTGGGTTTGCCACCGCGTTCCTGGTCGGCATCATCGTCGGCACTTACTCCTCGATCTACATCGCCAGCGCGTCCGCGCTCGACCTGGGTCTCTCCGCGCTTGACCTCCTGGCCACGCGCAAGGCCAAGGGTCCGGTCGACGATCTTCCGTGACGGCCGGCGCTTCGCTGGGGCGCATGGCACTTTGCGTGCTGTGCGCTTCGTGCATCGTTAGTCAGGACGCCAAGTGAACCTACTGGTCTGGTCGGCATTTCTCGCGCTGTTCTTCGCGCTGCTGTGGCTCGATCTCGGCGTCCTGCATCGCGAGGCCGACGAGCTGAGCGTGCGCCAGGCGCTCAAGGCAACGCTCGGCTGGATCGTGGTAGCGCTGGGGTTCGCGCTGCTCGTGTACGGCCTCTACGAGTACCGCTGGTTCGACTGGGACCCGGGAGAAAGCGGCCAATCCGGCGGCCGGGACGCGTTCATCGCGTTCGTCACTGGCTACGTGCTCGAATGGTCGCTCTCGGTCGACAACATCTTCGTCATCGCGGTGATCTTCTCGTACCTGCGGGTGCCGCCGAAGTTCCAGTACCGCGTGCTCTTCTGGGGCATCGTCGGCGCCATTGTGCTGCGCGGCGCGATGATCGGCACTGGCACGGCGCTGATTCACGCCTTCGACTGGATGTTCTACGTGTTCGGCGCAATCCTGCTGCTCTCGGCGCTGCGCCTGCTGAAGGAGGGCGAGGGCCAATACGACCCGAGTCGCAGCGTCGTGGTGCGCGCGGTGCGCGCCATCATGCCCGTCAGCCCGCAGCTTGATGGGCAGCGCTTCTTCACTCGCATGGAAGGCAAGCTGGTCGCAACACCGCTCTTCGTCGCGCTGTTGCTGGTGGACTTCGCGGACGTGGTGTTTGCGGTCGACTCGATCCCGGCGATCCTGGCGGTGACGCAGGACCCGTTCATCGTCTTCACCTCGAACGCCTTCGCGATTCTCGGCCTCAGGGCGCTCTATTTCGCGATCGCCGGACTGATGGAGCAGTTCCGCCTGGTCAAGTACTCGCTGGTGCTGATCCTGGCGTTCGTCGGTGTGAAGATGATGATCGCGCTTCACTACCACATCCCGAACCTGATCTCCCTCGCAGTGATCCTCTGCGTGCTGGCCGGAGGCGTGCTGGCTTCGGTGCTGATCAAGCCGCGCGGTGGCGCGTCCGCAGACCCACCACCAAAACGCAAGGACTGAAGCGGGCCTACAGACCCTGGCGGGCGAGGGCGCTCGAGCGCATCGAGTACACGAAGTACACGATGAGGCCGAACGTCATCCAGATCGCGAAGTACATCCAGGTGTGCTGACCCAGGTGGCTCATCAGCCACAGGCAGCCGAGCACGCCGAGGACCGGCACCACCGGCATGAACGGCGTCTTGAACGGCCGATGCAGATCCGGCCGCTTCTTGCGCAACACCACGACGCCGATGCACACGGCGACGAACGCGGCGAGCGTCCCGATGTTGGCCATTTCCGCCACGGTGCTGATTGGGGCGAAGCCTGCGATGACGGACAGAATGATGCCGGTGCCGATGATCACCGGGACCGGTGTCTTGGTGCGCGGATTGATGTGGGAGAACACTTTCGGCAGCAGCCCGTCACGCGACATCGCGAGCAGGATGCGCGTCTGCCCATAGAACACGACCAGCATCACGGTCGTGAGGCCCGCGATGGCGCCGAACGCGATCACGCCCGCGAACGAGTTGAACCCGAGATTCAGCATCGCCTGCGCCACCGGCGAGGGGTTGTTCAAGGTGCTGTAGTGGGCGATGCCGGTCAGCAGACCAGCCACCAGGATGTACAGCACGGTGCAGATGCAGAGCGAGGCGATGATGCCGATCGGCAGATCGCGCTGCGGATTGCGCGCTTCCTCCGCTGCGGTCGAGACCGCATCGAAGCCGATGTAGGCGAAGAAAATCAGTGACGCGCCATTCATCACGCCGTCGAAGCCGAACGGCATGAAGGGGGTCCAGTTCTCGGTCTTGACGTGCCCCACGGCGACGAAGATGAAGAGGATCACTACGGCGAGCTTGATCAACACGGCGGCGGTGTTGACCCACTTGCTGGCCGTGACGCCCGCGCAGAGCAGAACCGTCAGAGCCGCGATGATGCCCATCGCCGGCAGATTCACCAGACCGCCCTGGCCGACATGCGGCGCGGTGGCAATGATCGCTGGTATCGGGATGCCGAGCGCTTGCATGGCGTTCCCGAAGTAGCCTGACCAACCGATCGCGACGGCAGACACCGCGATGCCGTACTCGAGCATCAGCGCCCAGCCGATGATCCATGCGATGACTTCACCGAGGCCCGCATAAGCGTAACCATAAGCGCTGCCCGATCCGCCGACCGCGGCGGCGAGTTCGGCGTATGAAAGCGCCGCCAGCGCGCAGACACTGCCCGCGACTACGTACGAGATCACGATCGCAGGTCCAGCCTTGGTGGCGGCAGCGATGCCCGTGAGCACGAAAATGCCGGCGCCGATGATGGCGCCGATGCCGAGCAGCGTGAGATCGAACGCGGTGAGCGCACGATGCAGCCCCGTGTCCGCGTTGCAATCGCCGATCGGCTTGGTTCTGAACAGACTCATGCGGTTCGCTCCCCGAGATTCGCGCACGCCGGGCGCACAATTCGGCGCAATGTACTCTAGGGTCTGGATGATTGCGAGCGACGCAACACGCACATTGCGAGTGTGCGTGCGGCGAGAGGGATTGGTGAAACCGGCGTCAACTCTCGCGCAGATCCGCGGGAACATGCGGCGCCAGGCACTCCACCAGCGCCGTGTACACCTTGGGGCTGCCCGCGATGATGTGGCCGCCTTGCTTGTACTCACCGCCAGTGAGTGTGCCGATGAGACCACCGGCTTCGAGAATCAGGAGCGAGCCGGCGGCGGTGTCCCACGGCTTGAGACCAAGCTCCCAGAAGCCGTCGAGCCGTCCCGCCGCGACGTAGGAAAGATCGAGCGCTGCGGATCCGGGGCGACGGATGCCCGCGGTATTGCTCATCACGGTCTTGAGCATCGCGACATAACTCTCGAGCCAGCGCGTGTTCTCGCGGTACGGGAACCCGGTGCCGATGAGAGCGCCTTCGAGTCCGCGGCTATTGCTGACGCGAATGCGTCGCCCATCGAGCAGAGCACCCGTGCCGCGCGAGGCGGTGAAGAGCTCCTGGCGCATCGGATCGTAGACCACCGCCTGCTCGAGGCGACCGCGGTGCTCGAGGGCGATGGACACGGCGAAGGTTGGAAAGCCGTGCACGAAGTTGGTGGTGCCGTCGAGCGGATCGATGATCCAGACGAATTCATCGCTGCCGCTGCGGCCGCTCTCTTCGGCGAGGATGCCGTGATCCGGATGCGCACGATGGATGGTGGCGATGATCTCCTGCTCGGCGGCACGGTCGACATCGGTGACGAAGTCGTTGCGACCCTTGCTCGCGACCTGGATGGACTCCAGCCGCGGGAGACTGCGCATGATGAGGTCGCCGGCCTTGCGCGCGGCGCGCACTGCGATGTTGAGGAGCGGTTGCATGCGGCTGGGCGGGCTCGGGCTCGATGTCGATGGAGGCAGCGAGCCGCTAGAATAGCAGAAGCGCTTCGCTCCACCGGCCATGAACGGCGCGCCGCTCGATGACTGCAGCCATTCGCATCGTTCTCGTTGACACCACTCATCCGGGCAACATCGGAGCGGCCGCGCGCGCGCTGAAGAACATGATGCTCGACGACCTCGCGCTGGTCCGACCGCAGGACTTCCCGAGCGCGGAGGCCACGGCGCGCGCGTCGAGTGCGATTGACGTGCTCGAGCGAGCACACGTGTATTCGAGGCTCGAGGACGCGATCGGGGACTGCGGCCTGGTCGTCGGAGCGAGCGCCCGACCGCGAATGCAACACTTCGAGGCGCTCGCGCCGCGCGAGGCCGCGCCGCGAATCATCTCGGCGGCGCAGAAGTCGCGGGTCGCGATCCTGTTCGGCTCCGAGCGCGTCGGTCTCACCAACGAAGAGCTCGCGCACTGCAACTGGCTGATCCGCATTCCCGCCAATCCTGAGTACGAATCACTGAATCTCGCCATGGCGGTACAGGTCGTGGCGTACGAGCTGCACGCAGCGCGCGGCGCCGCCGTGCCCGCGCAGCCGCGCGCTACGGCTCTCGCTTCGGCGACGGAGCTGGAGCGACTGCGTGCTCACTTCGAGGAAGTGATGACCGAAGTCGGGTTTGCCGACCGGACGCAGGCCGGGACGCATCTCATGAGTCGCATCCGCCGCGTGCTGATGCGCGCGGAACTCGACCAGAACGAGGTCAATATCCTGCGCGGACTGCTCACCGCGATCCAGGGCAAGCGGCGCAAGGCCGGGAGCGGCCAGCACAAGCCGGAGCACACCGATGCCTGATCCGACGCCGCGGCCGATCTACATGGACTACGCGGCGACGACGCCCGTCGACCCGCGCGTGGCTGCAGCGATGGCGGAGTGCCTGGGGCTGGACGGCGCTTTCGGCAACCCGGCTTCGACCGGGCATTTCTTTGGCATCGAGGCACGGCGCAAAGTCGAGAACGCGCGCGGGCAGGTCGCGCAACTCATTGGCGCCGACCCGGAAGGAATCATCTTCACGTCCGGCGCGACCGAGTCGAACAACCTCGCGATCCTCGGCACCGCGCGTTACCGCCGCGATCACGGTACGCACATCATCACCGCGAAGACGGAGCACAAGGCAGTGCTCGATCCATGCAGGCAGCTCGAGAAGGAAGGATGCCGCGTCACTTATCTGCGGCCGGACCGATTCGGCGTCGTTGCGCCCGAGCAGGTCGCGGGCGCGTTGAGCGCCGCCACCGTGCTGGTGTCGCTGATGCACGTGAACAACGAGATCGGGGTGGTCACGGACATCGAGAGTATCGGCCGGCTATGTCGCGAGCGCGGCGTGCTGCTGCACGTGGATGCCGCGCAGAGTGTCGGCAAGATCGCGGTCGATGTGCGTGGTTGGAACGTCGACCTGCTGTCGCTCACGGCTCACAAGTTCTATGGACCCAAGGGGAGTGGCGCGCTCTATGTGCGCCGGCGCCCGCCGCTGGGATTGGTGCCGCTCATGTTCGGTGGCGGACACGAGGGCGGGCTGCGCTCCGGCACACTCCCGACGCATCAGGTCGTCGGGCTGGGTGCAGCGTGTGCCATCGCGCTCGAGGAAATGGCGAGCGATGCGACTCGCATCGAGAGCCTGCGCGCGCAGCTGCTCGCGGGGCTCGAATCGCTGGGTGGCGTCTATTGCAACGGACATCCGACGCAACGCATTGCCCACCTGCTCAACGTCTCGTTCGAGGGCGTCGAGGGCGAAAGCCTGATCTTCGGTCTGCCCGGTCTCGCCGTGTCCACCGGTTCCGCCTGTAACTCAGCCACCCAGGAGCCTTCCTATGTGCTGCGGGCGCTCGGCCGGAGCGATGCGCTCGCACAAGGCTCGATCCGTTTCAGCCTGGGCAGGTTTTCGAGCGCCGCCGAAGTGAAGGAAGCCGTGTGTGCCGTCCGCGCAGAAGTGCGCAGACTGAGGGCCTTGAGCCCGGCAACGGATGTGCGAGAAAGCGCGTGACCGGGCCGCTCTACAACGCACTGGTGCGGGAGCTGTTCAGCAGCGCCCAACCGGCCTCCTGCGCCGAACAGCTGAGCGGCCAATGGGTGTTGGGCGAGGCCGGGAGCGTTGCGCTGGGCACCTGGGTGCGCTTGAAAGTCGAGATTCGGGGCGCACGTGTGATGAATGCCCGTTTCCGCGTCTACGGCTGCCCGCATACTGTGGCTGCAACCGCCTGGGTGGCCGGGCAGATTCGGGGTCGGTCTGCGGTTGACCTCCTTCCTGAA
>DATBIF010000376.1:0-7081 GCA_036557045.1 Steroidobacteraceae bacterium | reverse complement strand
CGCCCTGGCATTGGCGAGCACGCTCGAATAGAGGCTGACCTCGCGCATGTCCGCGCCCACGAGCGTCGCGTCGCGCAGGATCGCGACATCCAGGTTGCAACCCCGCAGGTTCGCCTTGCTCAGGTCGGCTCCCTTCAGGCTGGCACCGAAGAGATTCGCGCCTTTGAAATCGAGCCCCGAGAGATCTGCGCCCGGTGCCTCCAGATTGCTGAGATCGGCTTTTTCGGAGCTTATTTTCGCCGCCACTTCTACACGCGTCAGCGGTGCCGCATCCACATGGGAAACAAGCAGCACTGCTGCAGCGCCGAAGCAAAGGCACAGAAATCTCGCGCGAATTGTGACCCCTGGCATTCTTTTCAGACGTGTAACTGTGACGCCGTTTGCGTTGCAGGAATTGTATAGGAGATGTGGATGCAACTCACAGACGGGCCGACAGTCCACAGTATGATCGTACGCCATCCGCGAATGTCTTTTGTCGCGGAACCCGGACAAGCCGATGGCCAACGGACGCAGGCATTTCGCTCTTAGTCCTCTGCGCTGGTCGCAGATCCTCGGGGTCGTGCTCGCAATTGCCGCAACCACCAGCGTCTCGGGTACCACTCCGGCGCATCTGCAGATGTCGATTTCCGGGCACGGCCCGCGCACCGTGGTGCTCGCTTCCGGACTCGGCGATACGCTCGATATCTGGAAAACGGTGCAGCCGCTGATCGCGGATCATTGCGCACGCACGATTTCATACACGCGCGCCGGATACCCGGGAAGCGATGTCGCCGACGGCACGCGTGACGCGGCCACGAACATCTCGGAGCTGCGCGCGGAATTGAAGCGCAGAGGCATCCAGCCCCCCTACGTGCTGGTTGGACATTCGCTGGGCGGCCTGTACATGCAGTACTACGCGCGCCAGTACCCGCAGGAAATCGCCGGTCTCGTGCTCGTCGATTCCACGCACTGGGACCAGCACCTGCAGCTGAACCCACAGAGCGCGGGCTCCCCGGGTGCCGGCGACCATGCCAGCTTCGTTCTGCTGAGCATGCCCTGGATCATGCGCCGCGAGTTGAATGACAGCACGGCGGCGGGCGAACAGGTCCATACGAGTCCGCCGGCCGGCAACCTACCGACCATCGTGCTTTCGCGTACGCTGCCTCTGCACGGCGAGACGCCCGCATCGCAGGCGCTCGCGGGACTTCTGCAGGACGACATCACCTCGGACTTCCCCCGTGCGCGTCACGTGCAGGTCTACGATGCCGGGCACTACATCCAGCGCGACCGGCCGGAAGTCGTCATCGACGCCGCTCGCGAGCTGGCCGGCTGCACGCCGCTCCTCGCCAAGCGCTGACCGAGAAGATAAAGTGACGGCCGAGGTCGGCCGTGACGATCATCGAAACCCCACGCCTGCTGCTGCGTCGGCTGACGCTCGACGACGCCGAGTTCATTTTCGGCCTGGTGAATCAGCCGTCATTTCTCGAGTTCATCGGTGACAAGGGTGTGCGCACCCTGGACGATGCGCGCGAGTATCTGCTCAACGGGCCGATCGCGAGCTACGAAGCGCACGGCTTCGGCCTGTACCTCACGTCGCTGAAGCAGGATGGCACTCCGATCGGGATGTGCGGGCTGGTGAAGCGCGATGCGCTCCAGGATGTCGACGTCGGCTTCGCTTTCCTGCCCGAGCACTGGTCGAAAGGCTACGCGCTCGAATCGGCTGCGGCAGTCCTCGAGCAGGGAAAGAACGCCTTCGGGCTGAAACGGATCGTCGGGATCGCGCGGCCCGACAATCGCGGATCGATCCGTGTGCTGGAAAAACTCGGGATGACATTCGAAGGACGAGTGCAGATCCTGCCGGAAGGTCCGGAGGACGTGCTCTACGGTATCGACTTCTCGAAGCGCGCCGCTTCCAGCCGGCCGGAGTCAAGGCGCGCCGCTCCGTGACCGGCACGCCCGGCGCAATCAGGTTCCGCCGTAGCTTTCCTTTACACCCTGCTTCTCGCGCACCGTCTGAACATCCTGTTCGCGCGACTTGATCTGATCGGCAGTCCAGCACATGGTCTTACGCCCAAGGCGCGTGCCCATCTGGTGCTGATCGCCTTTGCAGTAGACCGTCTGTCCGCTCAGTGTCGTCAACTTGTAGCCCTGGCGCTTCATCCGTTCATCGAACGCCTTCTGCTCTTCTTCTTCCTGTTCCTTGGTCATCGGGGGAGCAGCGCTCTGCGCCTCTGCGGCGGCCGGTGCAGTCGCGGCCTCGGCCTGCCTGGCAGGTTCACTCGTGTGCGGCTGTGCTGCCGGCACCGCGGATGTTGCCGGTGTCGCCTCGGCCGCCGGGGCCGGCGCATTGTTTTCTGCAGCGGGTGATGCCGCTGAGGGCGTCGCTGCCGTAGTTTCATCGTCCGCCTGCACGATCGAGCACGACAGCAGGGCGGCAAGGGATACCGTGATAGCCAGACGCATGGGAACTCCGCAAAAGTCAGTATTGCCGAGGCGGCAAGTATAGTTGCTACGATTTGGTTCGTATATACCCGGCCAGGGCCCGGAACGCTGTTGACAGATTGCCTGCCGCGCACGTACCAGCCATCACGGCCACGACTGCGCGCTGGTGGTTCCGTCGCGACCGGCCCGATGCCATGAACCCTTGAGCGCGCCGCCAGCTCAGTCCAGGTTGATGCTCTGGAGCGTCCAGAGTGGATCATGCGATTTGCTTGTGAAAAACAGGCACAGGTCATGCGCACCCGACCGAGGCTCGAGTCGCGCGCTGAGTGTGCTGAGCGCGGTCTCGCGCTCAGCCGCTGAGAGCGACAGCGAAGCCAGGCGCGGGCCATCGCAGGAATCCAGCCGCACTTCCAGCTCGCCCGAATCGCTCGTCGGTGCGTGCGTCACGATATTGGCCGTGTCCTTCCAGAGCTGAAAGTTGTACGGCAGTTGGCCAATGGTCGCTTCGATCCGGGTTACGCCGTCGAGTGGCGCCTGCACATAGACCCAGCACGGATCCATGATGTCGACCGTGAACACTGCGCGCGCGCCTTCGGCGGGCGCATCGTCCTCGAGGCGCAGCGGCAATTTCTCGTGACAGAGTTTGAGCTGCTCGTTGCGGCGCAGACGCCAGTTCTCGGCCGTGAGCTCTGCGTCCCGGACCTGTGCGAGCTGCACTTCTCCGGCGAAACTCGCGGCACGCACGCGCAGCGGCAGCCGTCCGTCGATGGGCGCGGCATACAGCATCGACTGTGGCGTCGGTTCGCTCCCATCGAGCGTGTACCGGATCTCTGCGAGCGGGATCTGCGTGGACAGTTGCACGCGCGCGGCCGTTCGGGGCTGGTCGACTTGCGGCGCGAAGCGCACCGCGAACGCGCTGTCGGCATAGCGAATACCGAGCGTTCGATAGCGCTCGAGCTGCGCCGGCAGGCGGTTGGTGAAATTCACCCAGTTGCGCTGCGCCGGCGCCGACCAAGCGACTTCGGCCAACGCGGCGATGCGCGGAAATACGGCGTGCTCGACGCGCTCGCTGGTGCGCACGTGCTCGGTCCAGAGATTCGCCTGCACGCCGATGATGTGCCGCGCCTGCTCCTCACTCAGCCCGGCCGGGACCGGGATGAACGCATACACCTCGGCGAGCGATTCGATTCCCGGGCGTCCCGGCGGCTGGTCCGAGGCGTCGCTCTGCAGGTGATCGAGATACAGCTCGGGGGACGGCGCCATGACGACATCGTGCCCCAGGCGCGCGGCGTCGCGTCCACCGCTCACGCCGCGCCAAGACATCACGATTGCATCCGCAGGTACGCCGCCCTCGAGAATCTCGTCCCACCCCACGAGGCGCCGGCCGTGCGCGCTCAGGAACCTTCCGATGCGCGCCACGAAATAGCCCTGCAGCTGCGCTTCGCTCTCGATGCCGCGCTCGCGCATACGCTTTTGCACTTGTGCCGAACCCTGCCATTGGTCCTTCACGGCTTCATCGCCGCCCACGTGGATGAACGGAGAGGGAAAGAGCCCCAGCACTTCGTCCAGCACGTTCTCGAGAAACGCAAACGTGTCGTCCTCGACATTGAACAGATAGGTGTGAATGCCCCAGTCGCGCGACACGATGGGGTGATCGCCCCGCGAGCCGAGCTCTGGATAGGCCGCGATTGCCGCCTGCGCGTGCCCGGGCATCTCGATTTCTGGCACGACGGTGACGTACCGCTCGGCGGCGTAGCGCACGATGTCGCGCACTTCTTCCTGAGTATAGAAGCCGCCGTAACGCACCGGCTTGCCAGCAGCATCAACGCCGGCTGCCCCCGCGGGGACCCGCCACGCGCCGATTTGGGTGAGCTTCGGGTACTTGTGGATCTCGAGGCGCCAGCCCTGGTCATCGGTCAGGTGCCAATGCAGGACGTTGAGCTTGTGCAGCGCCATCCAGTCGATCATCTGCTTGACGCGATCGGGCGCCTGGTAGTGGCGCGCGACATCGAGCAGCAGTCCGCGCCAGGCGAAGCGCGGGTGGTCCTTGATCGTGAGCGCCGCAATCCTGAGGTGCTGGCGATCAGCCGCTGGTGGAGTGATCAACTGCCAGAGCGTGACCGCGCCATAGAAAAGGCCCCGAGGGGTGCCGGCTGAGATGACGATTCGCTGGGGGGATACTCTGAGCGAATAGCCTTCTGCGTCCGGCACACCCCCGGTGGCTGCGAGCTGAAAACGGATGTCGGGCCGCGTGGTGCTGGTCGAGGCGCTTGCGACGTCGAGCTGCGGACCGCCGGTGCGAGCGACGAGCGCGGCGAAGTAGTGAGCGATGCGCTCGACTTCGGGATCGGCGTCGAATGTGATCGGTGTCGCCGGTTCGAGCGCGAACGCGCCCTCGCCTGCCACGAGTTCGACTGGTGCGGGTATCACACTTACGGGCGGCGGTGCTGCCGGCTTCGGAGCACATCCACACATCACCAGTGACAGGCAAAGGA
Source organism: Steroidobacteraceae bacterium (assembly GCA_036557045.1). Lineage (GTDB taxonomy): Bacteria > Pseudomonadota > Gammaproteobacteria > Steroidobacterales > Steroidobacteraceae > DATBVX01. Next base: position 2,165 of record DATBIF010000376.1, on the reverse strand, counting down.
CCCAGCGGAGTGCGCTCACGATGCCTGGCTCCAGCTTGCCGCCTCTAAACAAGCCGTGCTGAAACGGGCACCATACGGATTGACTGACCTGCAGGTTCTGTGATGACCGGTTCGCCGCATTCCATAGTTACTCGCGGACGTGAAGCGCTCGCTCGCGGCGACCTGCACTCCGCCGCTGCGGCAGCCGAAGAGCGACTGCGGTCGGATGCGCGCGATGTGCACGCGCTCGAGCTGCGCTACCTTGTCCAGCAGCGCCGGGGCGAAAATGCCCGGGCGGCGGAGACGCTGAACACCGTACTCGGTATCGATGCCCGTGCAGACTGGGCCTACAACGATCTGACGCGACTGCTGACGGCGAGCGGTCGGCGCGCCGAGGCAGACCAGGTGGCACGCGCGGCGCTGCGCGCGAATCCGCAGAACGCCGAAGCGCACAGCCTCTTCGGAATGCTCCTCTCCGAATCGAACGATCTGCCTTCCGGCGAATTTCACTTCCGGCGCGCGCTCGAGCTCGGCGGCGAGCGGCCGACATTCCTCACCAATCTCGCCATCAACCTGATGCGCCAGGGACGACTCGATGAGTCTGAGAGCGCCTTTGCGCGCGCCGACCAGGCGGCACCGGGAGATCTGAACACGCTCGCGCACTGGTCCAAGTTGTATGAGCTGCGCGGCGACCTGGAGCGCGCGCAACAGATGCTCGATCGCGCTCAGCAAAGCGCGTCCGCCGGCGCAGTGAACCTGCTGCGTTCGAATTACCTCGCTCGCCAGGGCAAGACAGCAGATGCGCTTGCCATTCTCGAGCGTCAGTCGGCTCTCAACGGGGACGCCTTGCTCGAGCGCGGACGGCTGTACGACCGGCTCGGCCGGTTCGAGGATGCATGGCTCGACTTCGTCGCGGGGAAGGCCAGGCTGGCCGCCGAGGCTGGCGGACTCACCTACGACGCACGCGCGGTCGAGACGTTCTTCACGCGCCTCAAGCGCTTCTTCGTGCGCTCCAATCTCGAGCTGCTCCCGGCCACGACGCGCCGCGCGCAGACGCCACAGCCTGTTTTCATCGTCGGCTTCCCGCGCTCCGGGACCACGATGATCGAGCAGGTGTTGTCGAGTCATTCGAGCGTGCGGGCGGGCGGTGAGCTCTCCTTCATGGGTGACATCCGCCGCCTCGCCAACCTGCTGTTCCCGGGACCGGAGCCGTTTCCGGAAAACCTGGCGCGCACCTTCACTGCGGACAATCGCTTCGCCGCGACCCTGTTTCGCGATTTCTACCTGGCGCGCGCCGAGCAGTACGGCCTGCTCGGACTCGGGCAGGCTTTCTTCACCGACAAGATGCCGTTCAACGAAATCTGGCTGCCGCTGCTCAGGATGAGCTTTCCCGAGTCGCGCATCGTGCACGTGGTGCGCCATCCGCTCGACGTGTGCGTGTCGGTCATGTCCAACAACCTCACGCACGGCTTCAATTGCGGCTATCGCATCGCGGACACAGTGCATCATCTGGCGGCGGTGTTCGACCTGGTCGAGCACTACCGCCGCGAGCTCAGGCTCGACGAGCACGTGCTCAAGTACGAGACCTTCGTCGGCGCGCAGCGCGAACAAACGCGCCGGCTCCTCGAATATCTCGGGCTGCCGTTCGAGGAGACGTGCCTCAGGTTTCACGAGAACCGCCGGCACGCGCCCACGCCGAGCTATGCGCAGGTCACAGAGAAACTCAACGATCGCTCGCTCGACCGCTACCGCCACTACGCGCAGCACCTGAAACCCTTCCTGCCGCAGCTCCGACCCATCATGGCCGCGTACGGCTACGAGGCCTGAAAGCGCCCGCGGCGTTCCTCACAGAACCGCGGGGAGGGTTCCCTCTCCCCCATCGGCAGGGAGAGGGAACCGCAGGAGGCTCAGAACTTCACCTTCACGCCGGCATAGTAGGTCCGGCCGTTGTCGTAGATCGCGCGCGGGTTGGACTTTATGTCCTGGAACTGCTCGATCTTCTCATCCGTGAGATTGATGCCATCGAAGGTCAACGCCACGTTGTCCATGATGTTCACCAACACCGAGGCATCGAGCTGCGACAGCGAGTCCTGGTTGAGGTGACCGGTGCGATCGAACGTGACAAAGAACTCTGACCGGTAGGTATACGACAGCCGCGCGCTCAGGCGTGCGTTCTCGAAATACCC
>DATBIF010000375.1:0-6126 GCA_036557045.1 Steroidobacteraceae bacterium | reverse complement strand
AAGTCTCGAATTCCGGCGTCGTCAGCCACTCAATCCACTGCTCGCATGCCGCCCTGTTCCGCGATGAACTCATCCAGGAGCCTGCGCTGCTCGGCGTCCAGCGCGAGTCGCTCCAATAGATCCGGCCGTCGCTGCCACGTTCGCCCCAGCGCCCGCTTCAGCCGCCAGCGCCGGATCGCCGCATGATTACCCTGTAGCAACACCTCGGGCACCGGCCGTCCCTCGAACTCTTCGGGCCGCGTGTAGTGCGGCCAGTCGAGGAGTCCCGCGACGAACGACTCCTGCTCGCTCGACTCGGCGTCGCCCAGCACACCCGGCACGAGGCGCGTCACGGCATCGAACACCAGCAGCGCCGGCAATTCGCCGCCACTCAATACATAGTCGCCGACCGACAACTCTTCATCGATCTCGAGCTCGATCAGCCGCTCGTCCACGCCCTCGTAGCGTCCGGCGACCAGGATCAGGCCCGGGAGCTTCGCCAGCTCCGCGGCACGGCGTTGCTCGAACGGTCGCCCCTGCGCCGAGAGGTAGAGCGTGCGGCTACCCTTCGGGCTCGCGACGCGTGCGGCGCGGATCGCTGAGCGCAGCGGCTCGATCTTCATCACCATCCCCGGGCCGCCGCCATAGGGCCGGTCGTCCACGGTACGGTGTGCGTCCGTCGCGTAATCGCGCGGGTTACGCACACCGAGAGTGACCAGACCGCGGGTCAACGCCCGCCCCGTCACCCCTGCGCCCACTGCCGCGCGGATCATCTCCGGAAACAGTGTCACGAGTTCGATATGGAGCGCGGCCACTCTCAACCCTGCTCGAGCGGGTCCCAGTCGACCCGCACTTCGCCGCTCGCCAGGTCGACCCGTCGCAGCTGCTGCGGCAACGCAGGTACCCAATGCTCCTTCGTGCCCCGCACCACCATCCAGGGATGCGCCGGCCCATCGACGAAGTGGGCGATGCGTCCAAGCTCGAGGCCCTGCGCATTCACCACGCGCAATCCGATCAGGTCAGCGCGGTAGTGCTCACGCGGCGCCAGTCGCGGCAACTGCTCGCGCTCCACCGCGATGCGTGCACCCACGAAGCGTTGCGCCGTATCGCGATCTTCGATCTGCTCGAGGCTGGCCACCACCTGGCGGCCCTGGCGGCGCCCGTCACGCACTCGCCACGTGCCGGCGATTCCCGGCCGATCCAGGCACCACTCTCGGTAATCCAGTATTCCTTCGACCGGCTCGGTGAAGGATTCGACCTTCAACCAGCCCTTGATCCCGAAGACGCCGACGATTCGACCGATCTCGAGGGTCTTGCCGGGCTCAGCCGTCCCGGGCAGCTTTGCGGCCACGAGCGGACGGCTCCGTCATCACGCCGCTCAGGCGCTGGCCTGCTTGCGGTATCCGGCGACCAGCGACTTCACGCGATCGGAGATCTGTGCGCCCTTGCTCGTCCAATAGTCGATGCGCCCCAGGTCCAGGCGCAGCGACCCTGCGCTCGCGGAGCGCGGATCGAAGAAGCCCACTTGTTCGAGCGTGCTGCCGCCCTGGCGCCTGCGCTTGTCGGTCACCACCACGTGATAGAAGGGCTGATTCTTGCCCCCGCGGCGGGTCAGTCGGATCGTCACCATCTGAGAGGTCTCTGTCGGGCCGGAAAAAACGAGGCGCGGATTCTACTCAAACTGCGGCCGCAAGGCGAAACTTTTTTGCGAATCAATCGCCTGGAAGTGCCTGAGCGGGTTCGACCGGCCCGTTCAGCCGCGCGGAAACGGGGGCATGCGACCCCCCATCCCCCGCAGGAGCTTTTGCAGCCCGCCCTTGGAGAAGCGCTTCATGGTCTTCTGCATCTGCAGGAACTGCTTGAGGAGCCGATTCACGTCCTGGACCTGCACCCCCGCCCCGGTCGCAATCCGGCGCTTGCGCGACCCGTCGATGAGGTTGGGCCGGCGCCGCTCGCGCGGCGTCATCGAATTGATCATCGCGATCTGGTGACGCACCTGGCGCTCGTCGATCCCGCCGGCGCGCGCCGCAGCCCCGGCGAGCTCGGCCGGCAGCTTGTCGACCAGGGCGCCCAGGCCGCCCATGTCCTGCAACTGGTTGAGCTGGTCGCGCAGGTCGGTGAAGTCGAACTCGTGACCGCGCGTGAGCTTGCGCGCGAGCTTCTCGGCTTTCTCGCGATCGACCTGCTGTTCGACCTGCTCCACGAGGCTGAGCACGTCGCCCATGCCCAGGATTCGCGAGGCGACGCGCTCGGGGTGGAAAGGCTCGAGCGCATCGATCTTCTCGCCCACGCCCATGAAGAGGATCGGTTTGCCGGTGACCTGGCGCACCGAAAGCGCCGCGCCGCCGCGAGCGTCGCCATCGGCCTTTGTAAGGATGACACCGGTGAGCTCGAGCGCCGCGCTGAACGCGCGCGCGGCGTTGACCGCATCCTGCCCGGCCATGCTGTCCACGACGAACAATCGCTCCTGCGGGCTGAGCACGGCATCGATGCGCCGGACCTCGTCCATCATCTCCTCGTCGACATGGAGGCGTCCCGCCGTGTCGACGATGAGCACGTCGTACAGGCCCTGTCGCGCCTGAGTCAATGCGGCAGCGGCAATGTCTTCGGCCTTCGAGTTGGCGCTGGCCGGGAAAAAGCCGACATCGAGCTGCTTCGCGAGACGCTCCAGCTGCAGGATGGCCGCCGGACGATGTACGTCGACGCTCGCGAGCAGCACGCGCTTGCGGTTCTGAGCCTTGAGCCACTGGGCCAGCTTGCCCGCGGTCGTGGTCTTGCCCGCACCCTGCAGCCCCGCCAGGAGCACGACGAGCGGCGGCTGGACGCGCAGGTTGAGTCCCGCGCTCGCGCCGCCGATCGATGCCACGAGCTCGTCGCGGATGATCTTGATGAAGGCCTGGCCGGGCGTGAGGCTGCGTGTCACCTCGGCACCGAGCGCGCGCGCCTTCACCGAGTCGACGAAGCTCTTGACGACGGGCAACGCCACGTCGGCTTCGAGGAGTGCTACGCGCACCTGGCGCAGGGCGTCCGCGATATTGTCCTCGGTGATGCGTCCGCGGCCCCGGACCGCGTCGAGCACCGCACCCAGTCTTTCAGTGAGCTTATCGAACATGCGCGAAGTATACGGTGCCGGGTCGCGGCTTCGCGGTTGTTCATGAAGATCCCTTACCGCACACTTTGTGAACAACCGCGAAACCGCGACCCGGCACCGGAGGGAACCTCCCTTTGAGCGACGCTTCCACCAGTTCTCTCGTTACACTCCTCGTTGCACTGCTGATCCTGATCGCCTTCTTTGCGGGCACCGAGGTCGCCTTGCTCACGATCAACCGTTACCGGCTGCGTCACCGCGCCGCCAGTGGCGATCGTGCGGCAATTCTCACCGAAAAACTCGTGCAGCAGCCCGACCGGTGGCTGGGTGTGAATCTGCTCTGGATCACGCTCACAACGATGTTCGCCCCGACCGTGGGCACGGTGCTCGCCCTGCGCTACGGCGGCGACGCGCTGCTCGCGGTGACCACAGTAGGCCTGGGATTGTTCACGCTGGTGTTCTGCGAGCTCGCGCCCAAGATCTATGCGGCCGTGCGGCCCGAGCGCCTGGCGCTGCCCGCGGCTTACGTCTACTGGCCCTTGCTCTACGTCAGCCTGCCATTCGTGTGGATCGCGAACCAGCTCGCCAACGGTTTCCTGCGAATTCTTGGCCTCTCGCAGAGCAAGGTCGCGGGCCACTCGCTGAGCACCGAGGAACTGCGCACCGTGGTCGCCGAGGCCGGCGCGCTGGTGCCGCAGCGTCACCAGCAGATGCTGCTCAGCATCCTCGACCTGGAGAACGTCACCGTCGATGACATCATGATCCCGCGCACCGAGGTCGTCGGCCTCGACATCAACGACGACTGGGACCAGATCCTGGCGCAGCTGCGCCAGTCGCAACACACGCGCATCCCGGTGTACGACGGCGAGCTCGACAACATCGTGGGCGTGCTGCACATGAAGCACGTGGCGCGCGAGCTGGCACGCGGACCGCTCGACCGCGACGCACTCATCGAGCTCGCACGCGCGCGCGAAGCGTACTTCGTGCCGGAGGGAACGCCGCTCAATACTCAGCTCCTCAATTTCCAGCGCGGCAAGCGGCGCATGGCGCTCGTCGTCGACGAGTACGGCGACGTGCAGGGATTGGTCACGCTCGAGGACATCCTGGAAGAGATCGTCGGCGAGTTCACCACCGATCCCGCGAACATGATGCACAAGGACGTGCATGCGGAGCCTGACGGCAGCTACGTCGTGAACGCGACGGCAAGCGTGCGCGCGCTCAACCGGGCGATGCACTGGAACCTGCCGACGGAGGGCCCGAAGACCCTGAACGGCCTGATCGTCGAGTATCTCGAGACCATCCCCGAGCCGGGCGTGAGCCTGAAGATCCGCGACTACGCCATCGAGGTGCTGCAGACGGGCGAAAACGCCATCAAGACAGTGCGCATTTCGCCGCTCGCGAAGCAGCCGGCCAGCGCGGCCGAATCGCGCCGCACCGTCAGCTGAAGAGGTGGCGCACCGCTTCGCCTAGATTCTGTACGCCGAACACTTCGAGTGCGTCGATCTTCTGTCGCGGTCGATTGGCCGCGGGCACCACGGCCCGATGGAAACCGTGCCGCGCCGCTTCGCGCAGCCGTTCCTCGCCGTAAGGGATCGGACGGATCTCTCCCGCGAGGCCAACTTCGCCGAACGCGACCAGATCCTGCGCCAGGGGCACGTCCTTCAGGCTCGATACCGTCGCCAGCACCGCGGGCAGATCCGCGGCCGTTTCCGCGATGCGCACGCCACCGACGACGTTCGCGAACACATCGTGGGCGTGCATGGCGATGCCGGCATGCCGGTGCAGGACCGCGAGCAGGAGCGCGATCCGGTTGTGATCCAGGCCGACGGCGACGCGCCGCGGATTGCTGAGGGCGGTCGCATCGACCAGGACCTGCACTTCGACGAGCAGCTGGCGCGTTCCCTCGCGGGTCACGGTCACGATGCTGCCGGAGGCAGGTTGCTCGTGGCGCGACAGGAAGATCGCCGAAGGATTGCGCACTTCCCTCAGCCCATTTTCCGCCATCACGAATACGCCGATCTCGTTCGCGGCGCCGAAGCGATTCTTGACGGCACGCACGACACGATAACGGCTGCCACTGTCACCCTCGAAGTACAGGACCGTGTCCACCATGTGCTCGAGCACGCGCGGACCCGCGATGACGCCTTCCTTGGTCACATGGCCGATCAGCAGCACGATAGTGCCCGAGCCCTTGGCGTAACCGAGGAGCGCCGCGGTCGACTCGCGCAGTTGTGAGACGGCGCCGGGAGCCGAGTCGCTGTTCTCGGTCGCCATTGTCTGGATCGAGTCGACGACGAGCACCTGGGCGTGAGAATCCCTGCTCTCCGCCACGATCCGCTCGACCGATGTCTCCGCCAGGAGGCGCAGCTTGGGCGCGCTCAGCCCGAGACGTCGTGCACGCGCTCCGACCTGGCCGAGCGATTCCTCACCGGTCGCGTAGAGCACCGGCTGGTCCGCACCCAGCGCAGCGGCCGCCTGTAGCAGCAGGGTCGACTTGCCGATGCCGGGGTCGCCGCCCAGGAGGACCACGGACCCCTTGACGAGGCCGCCCCCGAGCACGCGATCCAGTTCTTCGATTCCGGTGGCGAGACGAGTCTCGGCTTCCGCGGCGAGCACTTGCAGCTGCGCGCCCGGCGCGCCCGTCTGGCCCGGGCGACGCTTTGCGTCTCGCAGGGGCGCAGGTGCGGACTGCAGGGAATTCCACTCACCGCACGCAGTGCATTGCCCCTGCCACTTCGGCGCCGTGGCGCCGCAGGCAGTACAGACGAAGAGAGCTCGCGATTTCGCCAAGAATACCGGCCGGATGGGGGTGGGAAGGCCGTGAATCCTAGCACGTCCAGTCCTACAGGCCCGCGCCGCCAACCACGCGAATTGCGGAGAAATTCTCGCAATCGGTGCACGCCCCTCGACTATACTTTCGGGCGCTTCCGTGGCCAGGGGGTTAATTGGCCCGGATCAATGTGTGACGGCATTCGATGTTTGCCGCCACGCGGCGTGCCCGACCGCACGGAACCGCGAGTGGCGCCCATGCGCGTGCAGGGCACGCGATAGGCTTGGAA
>DATBIF010000374.1:0-1599 GCA_036557045.1 Steroidobacteraceae bacterium | reverse complement strand
GAAGGTGAACGTTCCCTGCGACTCGATCGCCATGAGGATCAATGTGCCGCACACGCTTGCGACGACGACTGCGGCGGCGACCGCCCAGTAGCGCCATCGCGTCGCACGGTTGTACGTCGTGACGACGGCGAGCATGATGAGCAGCAGCACGATCGATCCCGTGGCGAAAGTCTGCCCGACATCGTGCAGCCATCGCGTCCACGGCGCATCGAGCACCGAATCGGTGGTCCGGCGCAAGGCGTGCAGCAGCGTCAGCACCGCGATCAGCGCAAGGGCTTTCGGCGTGAGCCCTTCGAGCCAGCGTCGCGTGACGAACGAAGGTGCCACCGGATCCTCGCGATCTGCAGGTCGCATGGTCTGACGTCGTGGAGCGCGGCGCTACATCTGCCTGAAGAGATGCAGGTAAGGCTCGCTCACGCGCAGCGTCTCCTTGCGCTGCTTGAGCCTGACGCGTGTATGTCCGCCGATGTCGCGGGTGAGGCCGGCAATGGCGTTGACGTTCACCAGCGTGCCGCGATGGATCTGCCAGAACACGCGCGGATCGAGCTCCGCCTCGAGCTCGCGGAGGGGTCGTCGAATCAAGGTCTCCTTGTCGGCGGTCACGACCAGCGTGTACTTGTTGTCGGACTGGAAGTAGCAGATCTCCTCGACGGTGATGAGCCGCACCTCGTTGCCCTGCGTCACGGTGACCCAGCGCAGATAGTCGCGGCCGCGCTGCGCGATCTCGGCGAGCGATGCGAGCAGCGCATCGAGGCTCGCCGGCGGCCCGCTGATCCTCTGCTTCAAGCGATCGACGGCGGTTGCGAGCCTGGCGGGCGAGAAGGGCTTCACCACGTAGTCGACGGCACCCTGGTCGAAGGCCGCCACCGCGTACTTGTCGAACGCGGTCACGAACACGACATGGCATCGGCCGCTCGCCTGCCGCGCCACGTCGAGCCCGGACATGCCCGGCATCTCGATGTCGAGGAACAGGACGTGCGGGGCGTGCGCGTTGAGCGCGTGCAGCGCCTGGATGCCGTTCTCGGCTTCGGCGCACACCGTGAGGCCGGGCCACAGTGCCGCAAGGGTGTCGCGCAATTCCGCGCGCAGCACCGGCTCGTCCTCGGCGATCACCGCCTTTTGCGTGTTGATCGTCGCCTCCCTGGTCGGGATGCATATACCGCAAACCGGCAGACCGGCCAAGCGCGAGATGCTTCCGGCCTAGACGCAGCTCTCCGGCACGGGACCGATGCGCGTCAGGTCGATTGCGCCCGTTTGCCCTGCGTTGGAACCGGCGGTGAAGGCATAGGTCAACCGCGCCGATGTGCAGCTGCTGAAAGCGATCGTGGCCGTGCCGACTTGTGCGCTCGCGGGCGCCGGCGCCGTGGCGTTGAGCACGCCGCCCGTGGTCTCGTACAGCAGGAGCGGAACAGTGCGCGTGCCCGGCGTATAGCTCGCCTGGCCCGTGTACCAGCGCTGTCCAGCAGCGGCCTGCGGTTGGCCGTTCACCGCATACGTGTACCACGCGAAGAACGTCACGGGCGCCAGCGGATTCACTTCGAAGACTACGCCCTGGCCGGACTTCGCGGCGTCGTACCAATTGCCCGACAAGCCGAAATC
>DATBIF010000373.1:0-2450 GCA_036557045.1 Steroidobacteraceae bacterium | reverse complement strand
CGAAGTCGCCGATAACGGTCCCGGGATCGATGCCGATGAGCGCGGGCGCGTGTTCGAGCCCTTCTACCAGGGGCGCGCGCCCTACCAGGGACATGTGCAGGGCACGGGCCTCGGGCTCGCGATCGCGCGCCAGTACGCCGAGGCGCACGACGGTTCGATCGACATCGCCGATTCGCCGCTCGGGCAGGGCGCATGCGTGCGGGTTCGCTTTCGTCTCGCGCGGGCCGCCGCATGAAGCGCACGACACGCTTCTCGCTCCTGGCCGCATCGTTGCTGTTCGCGGCGTGCCACTCGGCTCCGGAAAAACCCGACAGGCCCGAGCACGCTTCGAGCACGATGCTGCTCGGCGGTCTCAGCAGTTACGCACGCACGGTGCGAGAGGACGATGACGCGACGCTGCTCGCGGAAAAGGCGCGACTCGAAGCCCTGCCTGCTTCGCCGGCGCGTGACCTGCGCCTCGCGATGCTGCTCGACCAGCAACGCAGCGCGCTCTACGACCCGGAGCGGGCGACGCAGCTTCTCGACGACACGGCGCAGGCGTCGGGTGCCGATCCCGCGGAGCGTGCATTCGCTGACATGCTGCTCGCGCTGAACGGCGATGCGCCACGCTCCTGCAGCGAAAGCGGTTTCACGCAGGACCTGGTCGAACGCCTCGCCACCGAGGAGCAACGGCGCGCGGATCTCACCGCGCGGCTGGAGAGCACGCGCCAGGACCTCGAGGCCGAGCGCAGCCAGCGCGCCAAGCTGGAAAAGCAGCTCGAGGCGCTCAAGTCGATCGAGACCCAGATCAAGAACCGGGAGAACGATGCGGGACGCTGAAGCCATGAATGAGCCGGCACGCATTCTCATCGTCGATGACGATGTGAAGCTGCTGCGCCTGCTCGCGATCCGCCTGCGACGCGCGGGCTGGACGATCGAGACGGCCGAGGACGGTCGCGCGGCGCTCGCCGCGATCCCGGGATTCCGACCGCAGGTGGTCGTGACCGATGTCCGCATGGGCGGCATGGACGGGATGGCGCTGTTCGAAGCGCTGCGCTCGCAGCATCCGACCTTGCCGGTCATCATCCTCACGGCGCACGGCACGATTCCGGATGCGGTTGAAGCGGCACAGCGCGGCGTCTTCGCTTACCTCACCAAGCCGTTCGACAGCGAGCGTCTCACCGAATCGATCAGCAAGGCGCTGCGCGCCTCGGGCTCGCAGAGCAGCGGGACCAGCGATGCGGCCGGGCAGTGGCGCGCGGAGATCGTGACGCGCAGCCCCGCGATGGAAGCGCTGCTCGGGGCGGCGCGCAAAGTCGCGCAAACGGACTCGAGCGTCCTGATCCAGGGCGAAAGCGGCACCGGCAAGGAGTTGCTCGCGCGCGCCATTCACCGCGCCAGCCGGCGGCACGACAAGCCTTTCGTGGCCGTCAACTGCAGCGCGATCCCGGAAGCGCTGTTCGAGTCGGAATTCTTCGGCCATCGCAAGGGTTCGTTCACGGGTGCGATCGACAGCCGCGTCGGCCTCATCCAGTCCGCGCACCAGGGCTCGCTCCTGCTCGATGAGATCGGCGACATGCCGCTCACCTTCCAGTCAAAACTCCTGCGTGCATTGCAGGAGCGCGAGGTGCGGCCGGTGGGCGCGATGGACCCGATCGCGGTGGATGTGCGCGTGATCGCCGCCAGCCACCAGGATCTCGAGCTCGCGGTGCGCGAGCGGCGCTTTCGCGAGGACCTGTACTACCGCATCAACGTGGTGACGCTGGAGATTCCGGCCCTCGGTGCGCGCCGCGAGGACATCCCGCTGCTCGCCACGCATTTTCTCGCGGCGATTCGCGCCAAGCTCGCCGACACGGCGGTCGATGTGAGCGGTTTTTCCGGCGAAGCCATGGAGCTGCTGGTGTCCGCGCCCTGGCCCGGCAACATCCGCCAGCTGCGCAATGTCGTCGAGCAATGCGTGGTGCTCGCCACCGCGCCACTGATTCCGGCATCGCTGGTGCAGAAGGCGCTGCGCAGCAAGCCGCGCGAGTTCCTGCCTTTCGCGCGCGCGCGTGACAACTTCGAGTTCGATTACCTGGTGAACCTGCTGCAGATGACGCTCGGCAACGTGGCGCAGGCAGCGCGCCTGGCGGATCGCAACCGCTCCGAGTTCTACAAGCTCCTGCGCAAGCACAACCTCGATCCGCAGGTGTTCCGCAACGAGTGAAGTCGCGGCGCTGGCCTGAAAAAGCGACTGGCCGGGCTGCAGGAACTACATGTGGGACTTGCCTGAAACACCGGCCGCTGACGCGGCCGGTGCCCGGGTTTCAAGCACGATCAACGTCGCGGAGTGCCCGTATCGTCGTCGTCATCGTCTGACTGCGAGGGGTTACGCGGCGGCTCGTTGGGGTTGTTGCGCTGCCTGCGCTCTTCCTCTTCGCGTTCGCGGCGCGTCTGCTGGTCGCCGCCGGGGTTGTTGCCCGGATTCTGCG
>DATBIF010000372.1:0-6590 GCA_036557045.1 Steroidobacteraceae bacterium | reverse complement strand
GTCGAGCGCATCGAGTCGGCGTGCTTCGACGCGGGCGCGCTCGCCGTGAGTCTCGCGGACGCGGGCGATGTGCCGATTCATGAGCCCGCGCCGGGCGAGACGCCGCTGTGGCGCCACGTGCAGTTGACCGCGCTGTTCGAGGCGAGCCGCGCGCGCCGCGAAGTCGTCGCATCCCTGCAGGGGGCACTCGGCGCGAAGCTCCCCGCACATCGGTTCGCTGAGCTCGCCGATCGCGCCTGGGAGCGCGAGTGGCTCAAGGACTTCAGGCCCGTGCGCTTCGGTCGTCGGCTCTGGGTGTGTCCCAATGGTCAGCTTCCGCCACGCACCGAGCCTGAACCCGTCATCGTGTGGCTCGATCCCGGCCTCGCCTTCGGCACCGGGACTCATCCGACCACCGCGATGTGTCTCGAATGGCTCGAAGGCGCGAACTTGCGGGATCGTGCAGTCATCGACTACGGGTGTGGCTCGGGCATCCTCGCGATCGCGGCCGTGAAGCTGGGCGCGCGCGAAGCTCTTGGTGTCGATGTCGATCCGCAGGCCCTCACCGCGACGACCGCTAACGCCGAGCGCAATGGTGTCGCCGAGCATATCCGCGTCGGCTCACCAGAGGTGGCGCGCGACCCGGTGGATGTGCTGGTCGCCAACATCCTGTCGGAGCCGCTCGTCGAGCTCGCCGCGCGCTTCGCATCCCTGGTTCGCAGCGGCGGCTCGCTCGCGCTTTCGGGCATCCTCGAGTCGCAGGCCCCGGCCGTGGCACTGGCCTGCGCGCCGTGGTTTGATATGCGCACGTTCGCGACCCGCGCTTCGTGGGTGTGTCTGAACGGGGAGCGCCGCTGACGTGTTCACGCAGTGTCCACAGTGCCAGACCGTCTTTCGGGTCACGGTGGCGATGCTCCGGGCCGCGCAGGGGCGCGTGCGCTGCGGACGCTGCTCGCATGTCTTCAATGCGCTCACGTTCCTGATCGATCACCCCGAGTCCGATGCGCCGCCGGGCGCCAAGACCGAAGAGACGCCGCCAGATATTGCGCCAGGGCCGAACCGGCGCGCCTCGGACCTGCCCGCCGATTCCGGTGAGTTCGCGACCGGCGATATCCCTGAGTCCTCGCTCGAGTTCGATCTCACGGTCGATGACCTGAGTCGCGTCTTCGTCCCGGCGCCATCGCCGTCGCTGCGCATCAAGCCCAAAGAGCCGCCGGTGCCGGTCCCGCCGTCCGCTGACGACACGGCCGAGCACGAGATCCTCGATATCGATTCCGAGAACTCGCAGACGGTCGAGCAGATCACCCTCGAAGGCGACGACATCCAGGTGATCGCGAGCCTCGCACCGGCATCGCGCGATCGCGAGTCACGGGATCTCGAGTCGGACAACCAGACCTCCGAATTCAGCGCCGTTGCAATTCCACCACCGCCCGGGCCGCCGAGCGACGCGCAGATGAAGCGCGAGATCGAAGCCGCGTTCGCGGGCGATCCCGCGACGCGCGCGGAGTTCGTGCTGCCCTCGGGCACGCGCCTCAAGTTCAACCAGGGCATCGCCGAAGTCGATGCCGAATCTGAACCCGGCCACCTGCTCGACGCCGAGCGCGAGCGCCGCCACCAACTGACGAAGAAGTGGGGCCTCGCGAGCGGCGCTCTGGCGTTGCTGCTCGTCATTCAACTCGTTCATTTCAATCGCGATGCACTCGCGCGCAGTCCCGCGTTCGGCTCCGCCATCACCAGGATGTACGCGCGCCTGGGCGTGAAGCTCTCGCCGCACTGGGACCTGAATGCCTACCAGCTGCGTCAATGGGGTGCGGCCGCGGAACCCGGCGACAGTGGCACGCTTCGTGTACGTGCCAGCGTTTTCAACGGCGCCAGCCGCGCGCAGCCCTACCCGCTCCTCCGTCTCACGCTCCAGGATCGCTTTGGCGGGCGTGTCGGCTCGCGCGACCTCGAGCCGCGCGAGTATCTGCATGTTCCGCCAGCGGGAAACGACCTGTTGGGCGCGGGACAACGCGTCGATGCGGACATTGCGATCGTCGATCCGGGCAAGGACGCGGTCGGTTTCGAGATCGATGTGTGCCTGCGTGATGCCGCAAGCGTGAACTGTGCCGCAGACCAGCCGCAGGCCAAGGGATAGAACAGCCACCCCGCAGAAAAACATCGCGGGTATTGGCTCGGGTTGCGTTGATTCACCGGATCGCGAGAGTTCTGTGCTGAGAATCGGTCCTTACACGCTCTCCGCGCCCCTGGCGCTCGCTCCCATGGCGGGTGTGACGGATCGTCCCTTCCGTTTGCTCTGCCGGCGGCTCGGCGCGGGCCTCGCCGCATCCGAAATGCTCACCGCCGACGCGCGTCTCTGGCACACCGCCAAGTCGCGCCTGCGCATGACGCACCAGGATGAACCCGAGCCGCGCGTCGTTCAGATCGCGGGGGCGGAGCCGGAGATGCTCGCGCAGGCCGCGCGGCTCAATGTGGACGCGGGAGCGCAGATCGTCGACATCAACATGGGGTGTCCCGCGAAAAAAGTGTGCAACAAGGCCGCAGGATCCGCGCTGCTGCGCGATGAAGCGCTCGTGACGCGCATCCTGGAGCGCGTCGTGCGCGCGGTGACGGTGCCGGTGACACTGAAGATACGCACCGGTTGGTCGCCGGAGCATCGCAATGGCGTCACGATCGCGAAAATTGCCGAAGCGAGCGGCGTGCTGGCACTCGCGGTGCATGGCAGGACGCGCGCGTGCATGTTTCGCGGCAGCGCGGAGCACGAAACCGTCGCTGCGATCAAGGCCGCGGTGAAGATTCCGGTGTTCGCCAACGGCGATATCGATTCACCGCAGCGCGCGCGCGCGATTTTTCAGGCGACTGGCGTCGACGGCGTGATGATCGGTCGCGGCGCGCAGGGGCGGCCATGGATTTTTCGTGAAGTCAACTTTTTCCTGGAGACCGGACGCGCGCAGGTTCCGGTTGCGCTCCAAGAAGTCCGTGATATTCTGCTCGCCCACTTGCAAGCCCTGTACTCGCACTACGGTGAAGAGACGGGCGTACGAGTGGCGCGTAAACATCTGAGCTGGTACTGCCAGCATCATTCCGAAGCAGGAGAATTCCGCAAGCGAGTGATGACTGCGACGACGACCGATGTGCAGTTCGCGATGGCCCGCGAATACTTTGGTCAACTGGCATCGGGTATCGGCCTGGCGGCTTGATAACAAGAAAAATTCTTGACGATAGCGGGGAACCTTAAATGGTGGTCAAGAAGAAAACCAGACTGCGCAGGGAGCCTCCGGCTCGCGCAGCGAGCAGGGAAATTCCCCTGCGCGATCATGCCCAGGAAGCGCTCACGACCTACTTCACCAACCTCAACGGCCATCGCCCGGCGGCTCTCTACGACCTGGTGATGCGCGAGGTCGAGGAACCGCTCTTCAAGGCGGTGCTCGACTATGCCTCCGGCAATCAGAGCCAGGCCGCGGTGATCCTCGGGATCAATCGCGGAACCCTGCGCAAGAAGTTGAAGGAGTTCGGACTCTCGAAATGACGCCGTTGCGCCGCGCTCTGCTGAGCGTGTCCGACAAGACGGGCGTCGTCGAGCTGGCTCGCGCCCTCGCGTCGCGCGGTGTGGAAATCCTGTCAACGGGCGGCACGGGCAGGCTCCTCACGCAGAACGGTGTCGCTGTCAAGGAAGTCGCGGCGCACACCGGCTTTCCCGAGATCATGGGTGGACGCGTCAAGACGCTCCATCCGCGCATTCACGGCGGCCTCCTCGGCCGGCGCGGTCTCGATGAGGCGGTCATGGCCGAGCACGGCATCGAGCCCATCGACCTGCTGGTGGTCAATCTCTACCCGTTCGCGCAAACCATCGCGCGTCCCGACTGCAGTTATGAAGAGGCAGTCGAGAACATCGACGTCGGCGGCCCGGCGATGCTGCGCGCTGCGGCCAAGAATCACGCGGACGTCACCGTGATCGTCGATCCGGCCGACTACCCCGCGCTTCTCGACGAGCTACAGGCTCATTCGGGCGAGACCTCGAAGGTGTTCCGTGCGCAGCTCGCCGCGAAGGCCTTCGCCCATGCCGCCAGTTACGACACGATGGTGGCGGGCTACCTCATGCAGAAGTGGCCGGTGGCCGATGAGTCCTGGCCTGAGACCCTGGCCGCGGTCTTCAACAAGAAGATGGACCTGCGCTACGGGGAAAACCCGCATCAGCGGGCCGCGTTCTACTCCGATCCGGGCGCGAGAGGCGCGAGCATCGCGCGCGGCAACCAGTTGCAGGGCAAGGAGCTCAGCTTCAACAACATTGCCGATGCCGACGCGGCGCTCGCGTGCGTGCGGCAGTTCGGCGAGCCCGCCTGCGTGATCGTCAAGCACGCGAATCCTTGCGGCGTTGCGATTGCCGCCGATATCGCCGTTGCCTATGCCAAGGCGTACCGCACGGATGCGACCTCGGCCTTCGGCGGCATCATCGCCTTCAATCGCCCGGTCGACGGCGGCACGGTCCAGTCGATCCTCAAGCAGCAGTTCGTCGAGGTGATCCTGGCGCCGAGCTTCGATGCCGCCGCCCTCGAAGCGCTCAAGACGAAGGAAAACGTGCGCGTCATCGCCCTGGGCGACCTGCGGGCGGCGACCGAGTTCGGCCCTGAGTACCAGAGCGTGAGCGGGGGACTCCTGGTCCAGACGCGCGATACCGACACGATCACTCCAGGCGAGCTCGAGGTCGTGACCAGGCGCGAGCCCACCGAGGCCGAGCTCGGAGACCTCCTCTTCGCGTGGCGCGTCGCCCGTTTCGTGAAGTCGAATGCCATCGTCTATGCGCGCGAGGGGATGACGATCGGCGTGGGTGCGGGGCAGATGAGCCGCGTGATGTCGAGCCGCATCGCCGCGATGAAGGCGGCCGAGGCCAAGCTCGACATCAAGGGCGCGGCCATGGCGTCCGATGCCTTCTTCCCGTTCCGCGATGGCATCGACATCGCTGCTCAGCACGGCATCGCCGCGGTGATCCAGCCGGGCGGCTCATTGCGCGACCCGGAAGTCATCGCAGCCGCGGATGAGCACGGCATGACGATGGTGTTCACCGGCATCCGGCACTTCCGGCACTGATGCCGCAGCAGGCCATGTCTCACGCACCGGCACCCAGCCGACTTCGAGCGCCGCTGCCATGAAGGTCCTCATCATCGGAAGCGGCGGCCGCGAGCACGCGTTGGCATGGAAGGCGGCGCAGACGCCCCTGGTGACCGACGTCTTCGTCGCTCCCGGCAATGGGGGCACGGCGAGCGAGCCCAAGACGCGCAATGTCGATATCGGTGCCCAAGATCTGGCGGCGCTGGAAGCCTTTGCACTCAAAGAGCGCATCGACCTCACGATCGTGGGCCCCGAGGCGCCGCTGGTCGCGGGCGTAGTGGACCGATTCCAGGCCGCAGGACTCCGTTGCTTCGGACCGGTGCAGCACGCGGCGCAGCTCGAAGGCTCGAAGGCCTATACGAAAGAGTTCCTGCGCCGTCACCGGATACCAACCGCCGCCTCGCGCACCTTCACGCTCGAGACCTTCGATCCCGCTTACGTCGAAGCGCAGCGCACGCCGATCGTGGTCAAGGCGAGCGGTCTCGCCGCCGGCAAGGGCGTGATCATCGCCGAGACCGTTGCCGAGGCGATCAGCGCCACCCGCTCCATGTTCGAGGGGCAGTTCGGCGAGGCGGGCCGCGAAGTCGTGATCGAGGAGTTCCTCAGGGGTGAGGAAGTGAGCTTCATCGTCATGGCGGATGGGCGCCATATCCTTCCGCTCGCGACCTCGCAGGACCACAAGCGCCGCGACGATGGCGACCGCGGTCCGAACACGGGCGGCATGGGCGCCTATTCGCCAGCGCCGATCGTCACACCCGCATTACATGCGCGCATCATGCGCGAGGTCATCGAGCCCACCATCCTCGGTCTGGCGCAGGACGGCACGCCATATACGGGATTCCTCTACGCCGGCCTCATGATCGACGCCGAAGGGACGCCGAACGTACTCGAGTTCAATTGCCGCCTCGGCGATCCCGAGACCCAGCCGGTGCTGATGCGCCTCAAATCCGACTTCGTGCAGCTCGTCGATGCGGCGCTCGATGGCAGGCTCAACCAGGTGGATGCCGAGTGGGACACGCGCGCCGCGCTGGGCGTGGTGATGGCGGCGGGCGGTTATCCGGACAACTATCGCAAGAGCGACTTGATCACGGGCCTCGACGCTGCGGCTCGCCTGCCGGGGAAGGTCTTCCATGCGGGCACCCGGCTCTACGACGGCAAGGTCCTCACCAACGGTGGGCGTGTGCTCTGCGCAGTGGGGCTCGGCGATACCGTCCGGCAGGCGCGTCGCGAGGCTTACGTGCTGGTCGGCGCCATCCAGTGGCAGGGCGTGCAATTCCGCCACGACATCGGCTACCGCGCCATCGCACGCGAGACGCTGATCGCCGCCGGGGACTAGCGTCTTTCCTTCCGGATCACGAGCTTCAGCCCCGACCAGACTCCATCCACCGCGCAGACCTTGATATCGACGAGCCCGAGGGGCAACGCGACCTCGCGGATCGTGTCCTCGGTGATGTCGGTCGCGACCCTGGCCGACTTCTTCGGCCACGAGACCCAGATCGCAC
>DATBIF010000371.1:0-6184 GCA_036557045.1 Steroidobacteraceae bacterium | reverse complement strand
CGATTTCAGCTCCGCGGATTTCCAGAATTCTCCCGATACCATTCAGATCGGCGAACGCGCCGCGTGGCAGGCGGCCGACCGGCTGCGAGCGCTGAGCGTGAGCGAGGCCGACTACGCGACCTTCGTCGCCAGGTTGCGCGGCACGCGACATCCGTCGGGTTACGACGGCGTGCGCCTCGACACCGACAGTCTCACGCGCGTGAATCCCGAAGTAGTTGCCGCCACCTTCAACTCAGCGACCCGGGAACGGCTGGACGACAAAGCGCTCGCCAAGGGCATGAAGGAGCTGGTCGCGAGCGATGACTTCCAGCAGGTACGCTACCGGGTCGATCCCACCGATACCGGCCGCTACCTCGCGATCGAGCCCGTGGAGAAGAGCTGGGGTCCGAACTATCTGCATCTCGGGCTCAACCTGTCCACGGACTTCCAAGGGGGGAGCGCCTTCAACCTCAACCTGGATCACCGCATGACGTGGCTGACGCAGCGCGGGCTCGAATGGCGCAATCGCCTCTACCTGGGCGACCTCACCGGCGTTTCGAGCGAGCTCTATCAGCCGCTCGACCTGGCGCGCAAATGGTTCGTGGCGCCGCGCCTGATCGCCGCGCAGGAGATCGAGAACCTGTTCGTCGGTGAGGATATCGTCGCGCAGTACCGAAATCGGCGCGGCGAGCTCGGACTCGACCTGGGGTATCGCCTCGGGACGCATGGCGAAGCGCGCGTCGGCTATCACTACGGCGAGGTAAGTTTCACCAAGGCGAGTGGCAGTCCGGATCTCGAGAACGACCTGCACGCGCAGCTGGGCGCCGCGTACGTGAGGCTGGTACTCGACCAGTACAACAACTGGAATTTCCCATCGGCGGGCTACGTGGGCTCACTTGAAGTCTCGACCACACGTCGCAGCCTCGGAGCGGACGTTGATTACGACTCGGGAAGCGCGCGCTTCGAGAAGGCGTTCGGCACCAACGACAACCATTTCCGCATCGGCTTCGACTACAACACCAGCTTCGGTGACGAACGACCGATCTACAACGCGTTCCGCCTCGGCGGGTTCCTGAACCTGTCCGGGTACGGGGAACGCGAATTCCTGGTCGACGGCGCGTTGCTCGGGCGGATCGTGTACGAGCGGCGCGTTTACACACTTCCGGCGCTTGCCAAGGGGATCTACGTCGGCGGATCGTTCGAAGCCGCTAATCTGGAGGATCGTCTCAACGGGCCGCCGCCGAGCGGTGTCCTGTATTCGGGCTCGGTGTACTTCGCTGCCGACACCCTGCTCGGGCCGTTCTACGTTGCGTTGGGGCTCGCCGAGGGAGGTAACGCTGCGGTCTACATGTTCCTCGGGCGGCCGCTGTAACCACTTGATGGAAAGGGCCGCGGGCTCCAGCTTGCTATACTGCGCAGCGGATCACGCTGCTTGAATCCGATTCCAGGGACGAGTCGAAAATAACCTCAGATCCGCCTATGGAAGAGTCGGTCTTGAAACGCATTGCGCGCGGCGAGCAGCGCGCCGTATCCGAATGCATCGATCAATTCGGTAATCTCATTTGGGCCCTGGCGCGACGCTTGTCGCGGACACGCGCCGATGCGGAGGACGCGGTCCAGGAGATCTTCATCGACCTGTGGCGCAGCGCCGGCCGTTTCGACCCCGCCCAAGGCTCGGAGAAAGTATTCATCACGACGATTGCACGCCGCAGGCTCATCGACCGCCTGCGCCGCACGGCGCAGGAACCGGCGCGCGAATCCACGGAAGCGCTCGACGCTGCGGGTTTCGCTGAGCCTGGCACGCGCGGCGAGGTTTGCGTTGAAGCAGAACAGGCGGCGCGCGCGGTCGCCCGTCTCAAGCCCGAACAGCAAAAGGTGCTCGAGCTCGGCATCCTGCACGGGCTCAGCCATTCTGAGATCGCCGCGAAGACCGGAATGGCGCTCGGCACCGTGAAGACCAACATGCGGCGCGGACTGATCGAGGTTCGAGAGCTCATGGAGACGCTCGGCGCCCAGGCGGCAGGAGGGTCGCGTTCATGAGCGACGCAATCCTGCGCAACGAGCGCCTGCTCGACCTGCTGGTGAAGCAGGCAACCGACGGCGTGACATCCGCGGAGCAGCTCGAGCTGGATCGTCTCCTCGCGCGGCACGACGGCGCGGACCCGCAGTTCATCGAACGGATCGCCGCCGCGCTCAGCCTGGCTGGAGATCTGCCGGATGAAGCGTTGCCGGCGGGACTGCGCGCACGTATCGAAGCGCAGGCACTGAAGGAACTGCCGGCTGCGCCGAGTAACGTGACGGCACTTCGCCCACGCTCGACTGAGCGCCCCCACTCAGGAGGTGGGCGACTGGGTTGGCTGGCAGCGGCAGCGTGCCTCGTCCTGGCGGTGACCGCCTGGTGGCCAAGGCTGCGGGACATGGTTGAGCCGCCCGCGCGGGTCACGCAGATGCCGCCGCGTGAGTTGTCGGCTGCCGAGCAACGGCTGGCCCTGCTGCAGAATGGCGCGACTGTGTCTCACGCCGACTGGTCGAACACCGATGATCCAGGCTCGCAAGGCGTGAAGGGCGATGTCGTGTGGGACAACAACACGCAGCGCGGCTTCATTCGCTTCACCGGCCTGGCTGCCAACGACCCGAAGCAATCTCAGTACCAGCTCTGGATCTTCGACGCCAGACGCGACGACCGCTACCCGATTGACGGCGGCGTGTTCGATATTCCGCCGAACGCCGCCGAAGTGGTGCTGCCGATCAATGCCCGGCTGGCGGTCAACGAGCCCGCGGCGTTCGCAGTAACCATCGAGAAGCCTGGTGGAGTCGTAGTCTCCGCGCGCGAACATGTCGTCGCCCTGGCGAAGATTGCTCCCGGCTGAGTGAGCCGCGTACCGGCGAGGCTACAAGAATGGCGCAGCAGACTCCCCACGAGCCGCAATCGGCGCGCAGCGTGCTCATGGTTCGGCCGGCACGCTTCGGAGCCAATCCCGCCACCGCAGAGTCGAACGCCTTCCAGGCGCGCACGCTTGACGAGCCGGTGGCTGCCGTCCGCGCGCGAGTTGCGCAGGAGTTCGATGCGCTGGCCGCGGCACTTTCCGCGGTGGGAGTCGAAGTGTGCATCGCCACCGATACACCAGACCCCGAGAAACCGGACGCGGTCTTTCCCAACAATTGGGTGAGCTTTCACAGCGACGGCACCATAGTCCTCTACCCGATGCTCGCCCCCAACCGTCGCCCGGAGCGTCGGCTGGATCTGCTGCAGGAGCTCGCTGCCCGTCACCAGTTTCGCATCGGACGCACACTCGACCTCAGCGATCACGAGCAGCGGGATCAGTACCTCGAAGGGACCGGCAGCCTGGTGCTCGACCGCGTGAATCGCATCGCGTTTGCAGCGCTCTCACCGCGCACGCATCTCGATGCACTGGGCGACTTCGCACAGCAGCTCGATTATGAAGTCGTCAGTTTCGAAGCATTCAACGCCGCAGGCGTGGCGATCTATCACACGAACGTCCTGATGTGCGTCGGCGAACGTTTCGCGGTGCTATGCACGGATGCCATCGCCGACGAGACGCGCGCGCGTGCGGTCGTCCGGATCCTGGAGACCTCCGGTCACGAAGTCGTGACGATCACTGCGTCGCAGCTGACGAAGTTCGCCGGCAACATGCTCGAGCTCGAGAATCAGCGCGGCGAAAAAGTGCTGGTAATGTCGTCCGCGGCCGAGCGCAGCCTCGATGTTCAGCAGAGGCAGCGGCTCGCGGCTCATGCCTCTCTCGTGGCGGTAGAGATTCCAACCATCGAGCACTATGGCGGAGGGAGCGTGCGCTGCATGCTCGCGGAGATTCACTTGCCACGGCGCAAATGAACGTCGTGGTCGGCGGCGAACCGGGGTTGCTGCGCTAGAATCCCTGCGCATGGTCGATCTGAAGGCTGCGATCGTCGAGACGGCGGACTTTCCTGGCCCCGGCATCCTGTTTCGCGATATCAGTCCGCTCCTGCGCTCGCATTTCGAAGCGACCATCGACGCCGTCGAGGGACTGTTCACCGGGGCTGAGTGGCAGGGCATCGAAGCCGTGGCGGGCATCGAGTCGCGCGGCTTCATCCTCGCGGCTGCCCTGGCAGCGCGCCGCCGCAGGGGATTC
Organism: Steroidobacteraceae bacterium; assembly: GCA_036557045.1. GTDB lineage: Bacteria > Pseudomonadota > Gammaproteobacteria > Steroidobacterales > Steroidobacteraceae > DATBVX01. The sequence continues at coordinate 2,075 of DATBIF010000371.1, read as the reverse complement.
GTGCCGATTCGCAAGCAGGGCAAGCTCCCGCCGCCGGTGGTCTCGCTCAACTACGATCTGGAGTACGGCGCCGGGACGCTGGAAATGCACGTTGGCCATGGTCGCATCGTTATCCTCGATGATGTGCTTGCGACCGGAGGCACGCTGCGCGCCGCTGCCGATCTGAGCCGGCTCTCCGGCTACGAAGTGTGCGGTCTGGCGGTTCTCGTCGACCTGAATCTCGCCGGGAATTTTTCGTGGGGTGAATACCAGGTGCGTTCCGCGATTCGCTACGAATGACTGACCGGGCGCGCGCCGGCCAGATGTTGGCGGGGCTGCGTTACAATTTCGCTGCCGGACCGGGGGACATGCTTGCTCGAGCTCGGGATCAAGTTACTGCTGAGCTACCTGCTGGGCTCGCTCATGGGCGGCCTGATCGTGGGGCGACTGCGCGGTGGCGTGGATCTGCGCAGCACCGGCAGCGGTAACGTTGGGGGCACGAATGCGTTGCGCACCCACGGCAAGGTGTTCGCATTCTGGGTGGTGCTGATCGACGTAGCGAAGGGTGTGTTGGCCGCCTCCGTCCTGCCGGCGCTGCACATCCCCGGTGTCGATTTCGATCCGGCGGTGCATCGCGACTGGCTGATCGTGGCGTGTGCAGCCGCGGCGGTGTTCGGGCACGTCTACCCGGTGTGGCACGAATTCCGCGGCGGCAAGGGCGCGGCAACCCTGGTCGGCACCTTGCTCGGCATTCAGCCGGTCCTGCTCCTTCCAGTGCTCGCAGTATGGCTGGCGGTCGTCGCGCTGTCGGGATACGTCGGGCTGGCGACGATGTGCGCCAGCGCTTCGTTGCCGATCTATCTGTGCGCGGTCGAGTCCCCGCCTCCCATTGCCCTGACGACGTTCGCAGTCGTGATGGCGGTGTTCGTGATCTACACCCATCGCAGCAACATCGGGCGCATGTTGCGTCACGATGAACCTCGCGCGGGGCGCTTGTGGCTGCTGCGACGTTGAGCGCGCCACGCGTGCGGCGCGGCGCGTCACTGCGTCAGCGTCTCATCGAATTGCTTGCCGACGGAGAATTCCATTCCGGCGCGCGCCTCGCGGCTTCGCTGCGCGTCAGCCGAACCGCGGTCTGGAAGGCGCTGCATGGCATGTCGGCGCTCGGACTCGATCTCCACAGCGTGCCCAGGCGCGGTTACCGCCTGCCAAGGCCCATCGAGATCCTGACTCGCGCGCGCATTCACAAGCAGTTATCAGCGGCGGCGAGCGAGCGGATCCGGCAACTCGAGATCTTCGACGAGATCGCATCCACCAATTCGCACCTGTTCGCCAGGACGGATCTGCCGGCGGGCAGGGCCGATGTCTGCATTGCCGAGTATCAGTCCGCGGGGCGCGGCCGCCGCGGCCGCGGCTGGACGGCGCCCTACGGCAGCGGGTTGTGTCTTTCCATGAGCTGGCAATTTCCCGACACGCCGCGCCACGTCGGCGCCTTGAGCCTGGCCGCCGGCGTCGGCGTCCTGAGAGCACTGCGCGCGGCAGCCCTCGGCGAGATCGGTCTCAAATGGCCTAATGACGTCGTGTTCGGCGGACGCAAGCTCGGTGGCATTCTCATCGAGCTGCGCGCGGAGACAGCCGGGCCCGCCTATGTCGTCCTCGGCCTGGGGCTCAATTTCCAGTTGAGCCCTCACGCGCGGCGCGCGATCCAGGCAAGCGGCGTCGCGCCCGTCGATCTCGCGGAGATTCAGCCCGCGGCGGTGCCAGGCCGCAACGCGCTCGCCGCGGCGATCGTCAGCCAACTCGTCGAGGTGTTCGTGAGGTTTCAGCAGCAGGGTTTTCATCCCTTCATGGCCGAGTGGCGCGAAGCCGATGCGCTCGCCGGCAAGGCCGTGCGCGTGCTTGCGGGTGAAGCGACCCAGGGTGGCATCGCGCGCGGCATCGACGAGGATGGCGCGCTGATGCTGGAGACTCCCGCCGGCCTCATGCGTTTCGTATCCGGAGAAGTCAGTGTACGAGCTGCGGAGTAGAGCCCCATGATCCTGCTGCTCGACATCGGTAACACGCGCGTGAAGTGGGCGCAGCTTCTCGACGGCTCG
>DATBIF010000370.1:0-6226 GCA_036557045.1 Steroidobacteraceae bacterium | reverse complement strand
CGTGCACATCGGTGAGCACGGGCAGTTGCAGCTGTCGACGGACCTCGGCGAGTACGCGCAGCCCCTCCTCCATTCCCGGCCCACGGAAACTCGCGCCCGAAGAGCGGTTGGCCTTGTCGAAGGAGGACTTGAAGATGAAGGGGACGCCCAGGCGCCGGGTGATCTCCCTGAGACGTCCCGCGGTGTCGATCACCAGTGTTTCGCTCTCAACGACACACGGGCCGGCAATCAGGAACAGCGGCTGCTCGGCACCGACCTCGAAATCATGCAGCTTCATGCGCTGGCGGCAGCGGGCAGCTGCGACGCCCGGTGCTCGCGTGCCGCGCGGATGAAGCCGGCGAACAACGGGTGCCCGTCGCGGGGCGTGGAAGTGAATTCAGGGTGGAACTGGCACGCGATGAACCAGGGATGCGCGGGGAGCTCGATCAACTCCACCAGCCCGTCCTCGGAAAGCCCGGAGAACCTCATGCCCGCTTTCGCGAGGCGCTCCAGGTAGCGATTGTTGAACTCGTAGCGATGACGGTGCCGTTCCATGATCACGTCGCGCCCGTAGACCGCGTGCGCCAGCGTTCCGGGGGCCACGCGGCATTCCTGCGCGCCGAGACGCATGGTACCGCCTTTCTCCGAGGCTTCGTCACGGCTTTGCGCGCCGTGCTCGCGGTCCTGCCATTCGGTGATGAGCGCGATCACCGGATGCGGCGTGGCACGGTTGAATTCGGTGCTGTTGGCGCCCTCGAGTCCCACCACGTGCCTGGCGAACTCGATCACGGCCACCTGCATGCCGAGACAGATGCCGAGATACGGGATGCCGTGCCGGCGTGCATACTCCGCAGCCAGAATCTTGCCTTCGATCCCGCGTTCACCGAACCCGCCCGGCACCAGGATCGCGTCCATGCCGTCCAGCGCCGACAGCCCCTGCACTTCGAGATCGGTCGCCTCGACGTAGTGCACATTCACACGCGTGCGTGTGCGCACGCCTGCGTGCGTCAGGGCCTCGTTGAGCGAGATGTAGGAATCGCGGATCTGCACGTACTTGCCGACCATCGCGACATTGACCTGCGCCTCCGGGTTCATCTTGGCGCTCACGACGTGACGCCATTCGGACAGATCGGCCGGCCTTGCTTCCAGGCGCAGCTTGTCGACGATGATGTCATCGAGCCCCTGCTCGCGCAGGAGCAACGGAATCTTGTAGATATCGTCGGCATCCACTGCGGAGATCACCGCGCGCTCCTCGACATTCGTGAACAGCGCGATCTTGCGGCGATGTTCCTCCGGAAGCGGTGTCCTGCAGCGGCACAGCAAGACATCCGGCTGGATGCCGATGCCGCGCAGCTCCTTCACCGAGTGCTGCGTCGGCTTGGTCTTGATCTCGCCGGAAGTCCCGACGACCGGGATCAGTGTCAGGTGCATGTAGGCGACGTTGTTGCGGCCGAGCTCGACGCCCATCTGGCGGATGGCCTCGAGAAACGGCAGAGACTCGATATCGCCGACCGTGCCGCCGATCTCCACCATGCACACGTCCGCATCGCCTGCGCCGAGGCGAATGCTGCGCTTGATCTCGTCGGTGATGTGCGGAATGACCTGGACGGTCGCGCCGAGGTAGTCACCGCGCCGCTCCTTGGCGATGACGCGCTCGTAGATCCGCCCGGTGGTGAAATTACTGTTACGCCCGGTGGTCGTGCGCACGAAACGCTCGTAATGCCCGAGGTCGAGGTCGGTCTCGGTGCCGTCCTGGGTCACGAACACCTCGCCGTGCTGGAACGGGCTCATCGTTCCCGGGTCGACATTGATGTAGGGATCGAGCTTCACCATCGCGATCTTGAGGCCGCGGGCCTCGAGAATCGCGCCCAGCGAAGCGCTGGCGATCCCCTTGCCCAGCGAGGAAACGACGCCACCTGTCACGAAAACAAAACGGGTCATGCCACACTCACCCGCAAATACAAAGGGTCCGGCAGTGGGACCTGTTGGTTGAAACCTGGGCCGCGGGCGGTCGTATCGAGAGGGAGATCAACCGATCCCGTCGCTCAGCTGCGCCGCGTCAGCCGGTGATTTTCGACGGGCAATCAGGTTACCAGAATTGTCGTGCTCAATCGAGCGCGGGATGGTCGAGCCACTCGATCAACGCGCCGGGTTGATCCGCAGCCGCGCGAAATTCGTCGGCGATGGCCAGGTCGCCGACCGCCACCAGCACGTCGCCCGCGTACACCAGGGGAATGCGACTGCGCATCCAGGGCACGATGTCCCACTCCTGCAGCAATGCGCGCAGTTCACGGTGCCGCCGATTCGCGGCGACGCGCAGTTTTTCGCCTCCCGAGCGCCAACTCACGCGCAGTGGGTCGGGCAGCATCCTGAACGTCGCGACGTCGCGCTCCGCAACCCGCGCGCGCAGCGTTCCGAGCCCTGCGGGCAAGGTCAGCTCCGGCCTCGCACGCCAGGGCCACAGGAGCGACTCGGACGGCGCTGCGGGCAGCTGGTGTTCGAGATACAAGCGATCGCGGTAGCGCCGGATGGCGTGCTCGCTCCAGGTCACTTCCGGTGCGGCATCGACACGTGCGGCAAGCATTTGCTGCGCGACCTCCTCGAGCGTTGCGCTGGGAGGCATGGGGGCTCCGCGCAACCGGATCCAGTAGCGCAGCAGGTTGCGCAGGCGCGCGGGCTCGAGACCGCGCAGCACCGGCACACGCAGGCGCTGTCCTTCTTCGGCCACGGCGTAGTCGGCGCTGGCGACCTCATCGAGGAGCCCTTGTGCGCTCGCCAGGTGCTCGGCGCTGCGCACTACGCTGGTCGCCAGCGAGGGCCAGCGTTGCCGCAGCACCGGGATCACGCGGTGGCGCAGGAAATTGCGGTCGAGTCGCACGTCGTCGTTGCTCGGATCGTCGATCCACGCCAGGCGCGAATCCGCGAGGCTCGCACGCAACTCCGCGCGAGTCACATGCAGGAGCGGCCGCAAATGAATCCCCTTCCCGCATGGACTCCGGCGGGGCATTGACGCCAGCCCGGGCACGCCTGCGCCGCGCGCCAACTGCAACAGGAATGTCTCGAGCTGATCTTCCGAATGATGTGCGGTCAGCAGGAATTCGCCGGTGGCGAGGTGTTCCCCCAGCAGTCGATAACGCGCGTCCCGGGCTGCCGCCTCCGGCGACTCGCCGCGACGGCGCTGCACGTGGGCGTCGAGGATGAGCAAAGGAACATCCAGCTGACGCGCGAGAACCGAGCACTGCTCGGCCCAGGACCCGGAGTCGGGCTGGAGGTGATGGTTCACATGGATCGCACGCAGCCCGGGCAGTGACTCCTGCCGGCGCAGGTCGACCAGAAGCTTGAGCAGCGCGCTCGAGTCGGCGCCCCCGCTCAGCGCGACGCAGTAGCGGGCCTTGGGCGGCGCCGCGTCCAGCGCGGCCAGTGCGGCACGCAAGCTCGCAGCGGAAAGAGCCTTGGCCACACCGCGGATCTCGGTCAGTTGCCCGTGAAGGCGCCGAACGCCTTGAGCCGGGTATCGCGCGTCTCGAGCAGGCGCTCGACGGGGATTTCCTCGAGCTCCTTGAGATTGCGCAGGAGCGCGCTCTTCAGCGTCTCTGCCATCGCGGCCGGATCGCGGTGCGCGCCGCCGAGCGGCTCACGCACCACCTCGTCGACGAGATTCAGCTTGCTGAGCCGGTCGGCGGTGAGCCCCATCGCTTCAGCGGCCAGTTCCTTCTTGTCCGCACTCTTCCACAGGATAGACGCGCAGCCCTCCGGCGAGATCACCGAGTAGATGCCGTATTGGAGCATCAGCAGCCGGTCACAAACGCCAATCGCGAGCGCACCGCCCGAGCCCCCTTCGCCGATCACGACGCTCACGATCGGCACCTCGAGCGTGCTCATCTCGAAGAGGTTGCGCGCGATGGCCTCGCTCTGGCCGCGCTCTTCGGACCCGACGCCCGGGTACGCTCCCGGCGTATCGATCAAAGTGATCAGCGGCAGGCGGAAACGCTCAGCGAGCTTCATCAGCCGCAGCGCCTTGCGATAGCCCTCCGGTTTCGGCATGCCGTAGTTGCGGCGCACCCGCTCCTTGGTATCGCGGCCCTTCTGGTGCCCGATCAGGACCACTGCCCGCCCGTCGAGACGCGCCGGTCCGCCCACGATCGCGAGATCGTCGCCGTACATGCGATCGCCGTGCAGCTCCTGGAAGTCGGTGAAGAGCTGCCCGATGTAATCGAGCGCGTACGGGCGCTGCGGATGACGGGCAATTTGCGTGATCTGCCACGGGGTGAGATTGGCGAAGATGCTGGTCGTCAGCGCCCGGCTCTTGGCCTTGAGGCGTGCGATCTCTTCGCCGATGTTGATCTCGGTGTCGGAGCCGAGAAACTTGAGCTCGTCGATCTTGGCTTCGAGCTCGGCGATGGGTTGTTCGAAGTCGAGGAAATTCAGGTCCATGGGCGCGCCATGCTAGCGAAGGCGCGCGCGCTTTGCACGGCGGGGCGCCACAGCATCGACTGGGTGCTGAGGCGCCGAGCTAGTTGAAGCCGCGTCCGACGCTGGCTTCGTCGCCCGTGCCGCGCGCGCCGTAGACCACGCGCAGGTTCTCAGGTCCCACGAAGTGCCTGAGTTTCTCGATCAGCTCCTGGGCCGGCCGCACCAGCCATTGCTCGCTCAGCAGCAGCGAACCGCTGGCGCCACCGCCGCGATAGCCGATCTGAATGCTGCAGTTGCCGCCCACGAACGGCTTGAGGATGTCGATGAGCCGGCGCACCGGGTCGCTGGCGTCGATGGGCGCCGGCCACTGCAGGATGAGCCGGCGCGCCTGCTGCTCGCGCGCCATGTCGATGTCGAGGAGGCGTTTCGCATTCAGTCGCCAGCCTTCGCTGTATTCGTCATAGCGCAGCTGTCCCTCGATCAGCAGGATCGCATCCTTGGCGATGATGGCGCGATGCTGCTGGAAGATCTCTTCGAACAGCATCACTTCGATGCGCCCGCTGCGGTCGTCGAGCGCGAGGATCACGCGATTGGCGCGCCGGCGCACCTCGAGCACGAGACCTGCGATGGTGACGTTGCGGCCCGGCTGCCATCGGCCACCTTCCGCCGCACCCGCCGGGCGGCCGCTCGCGAGATCGCCGATGCGCCCGCTGGTGAGGAAGCTGAGTTCCGGCTCGTACTGTGCAATCGGGTGACCGGTCAGATAGAGGCCCAGCGTGTCGCGTTCGCCAGCGAGCCGTGTCGCCTCGGGCCACTCGGGCAATTCCGCTCCGCTGCTGGCAGCCGTCGGGACGGCAGCACCGGCGGCGAGACCGAACAGGTCGACCTGTCCCACGGCCTGGGCACGCGTGTTCTGCTCGCCGAGCTGCATCGCGGCCCCGAGCCGGCTCATCAGCGTATTGCGCGTGTGCCCCAGCGAATCGAGAGAGCCGGAGCGAATGAGCGCTTCCAGCACACGCTTGTTGACGCGATTGAGATCGAGCCGGCGGCACACATCCTCGATGCTGGTGAACGCGCCTCCTGCGCTTCGCGCAGCCATGATCGCTTCGATCGCGGAGCGCCCGACTCCCTTCACCGCCCCCAGGCCGTAGCGGATCTTGTGCGTCCCACTCACGGTGAAGGCATAGCGCGACGAATTGACGTCGGGCGCCTCGACCTGCAGCCCCAGGCTCACGCATTCGTCGATGAGCGTCACCACCTTGTCGGTGCGATCCATGTCCGCGGACAGCACCGCAGCCATGAACTGCGCCGGGTAATGCGCCTTGAGCCAGGCGGTCTGGTACGACAGCAGTGCATATGCCGCGGAGTGCGACTTGTTGAAGCCGTAGCCTGCGAACTTTTCCATCAGGTCGAAGATGTGCCGGGCACGTGGCTCGGGAACCCCGCGTTGCACCGCGCCTTCCGTGAACACCGAGCGCTGCTTCGCCATCTCCTCGGGCTTCTTCTTGCCCATGGCCCGGCGCAACAGATCCGCACCTCCGAGCGTGTAGCCCGCGAGCACCTGCGCGATCTGCATCACCTGTTCCTGGTACAGGATCACGCCGTACGTGCCGGCGAGAACGGGCTTGAGGTTCGGGTGCAGGTAGTCGATCGGCTGGTCCGTACGTCCGTGCTTGCGCGCAATGAAGTCATCGACCATGCCGGATTGCAGCGGCCCGGGCCGGAACAGGGCCACCAGCGCCACGATGTCCTCGAAGCGATCGGGCTGCAGGCGGCGGATGAGATCCTTCATGCCGCGGGACTCGAGCTGAAACACCGCGGTCGTGCGGCAGGA
>DATBIF010000369.1:0-3137 GCA_036557045.1 Steroidobacteraceae bacterium | reverse complement strand
GCCGAGCGGCGCGCGCGGATCTCGCGGCGCACGCGCGAGACCGAAGTGATCGCCGCCGTCGATCTCGACGCCACCACACCGGTCGAGATCCGCAGCGGCATCGGGTTCTTCGATCACATGCTCGAACAGGTTGCGCGGCATGGCGGCTTCGCCTTGCAGCTCTCCGCGCAAGGCGACCTGCACATCGACGAGCATCACACCGTGGAGGATTGTGCGCTCACGCTCGGGCAGGCGATCCGGCAGGCACTCGGCGACAAGCGCGGTATCGGGCGCTACGGCTTCCTGTTGCCAATGGACGAAGCCGAGGCGCGTGTCTCGCTCGACCTCTCGGGAAGGTCCTTTTTCGTGTTCGAGGGCCGCTTCAATCGCGAGCGCGTGGGTGAGCTGCCCACCGAGCTGGTGCCACATTTCTTCCGCTCGCTGGCGGACTCCCTGGGCGCCGCGCTGCACATCACGGTCCAGGGTGAGAACAGCCATCACATGATCGAAGCCTGTTTCAAAGGTGTCGGGCGTGCGCTGCGCCAGGCCATGCGTCGCGAAGGCGCCGAGCTGCCGAGCAGCAAGGGCGTCCTGTGACCCGGCGAGTCGTGATCATCGAGAATGGCGGGGCGAACACCGCATCGCTCCGTCACGCCCTCGAGCGGCTCGATGTCGTGCCCGCAATGACGGCGAGCGCCGACCTCATCCGCGCCGCCACCCACGTGATCCTCCCGGGGGTCGGCGCAGCGCGAGACGCCATGGTGCGCCTGCGTGCACATGGTCTGGATGAGCTGATTCCACGCCTCACGCAGCCGGTGCTCGGCATCTGTCTGGGCATGCAGCTGCTGTACGAGGACTCGCAGGAGGGACCTGCCCGGTGTCTCGGCGCCATTCCCGGCGCCGCACGCCGGCTGGATCCCGTTCCCGGCCGACCCGTGCCGCATATGGGTTGGAACCGGCTGATGCCGTTGGCAGCGAGCCCACTGCTCCACGGGATCGAGCCCGGTGAGCGCGCCTACTTCGTGCACAGCTATGCCCTGCCCGTCGGATCGGAAACGGTTGCGACGACCGACTATGGGGAGCTGTTCTCTGCAGCGATTGCATACCGAAACTTCTTCGGTACGCAGTTTCACCCGGAGCGCTCGGCACGCACGGGTGCACGCATCCTCGGCAACTTCCTGGCGCTCAACTGATGCGGCTGATCCCGGCGATCGATTTACGCGATGGACATTGCGTGCGCCTGTTGCGCGGCGACTTCGGCGCCGAGACGCGTTACGACGTCGAGCCGGTCCGGCTGGTCGAGCGTCTCAAGGAGCTCGGAGCGCGCTGGGCGCATGTCGTCGACCTCGACGGTGCGCGCACGGGTCGCCCCGGCAATCGTGACCTGGTGCTGAAGCTCGCCGCCATTGGCGGCGTGCAGATCCAGGTCGGCGGCGGGATTCGCGACTCGAGCGCGATCGAAGCGCTGCTGCACGCCGGCGTGGCGCGCGCGGTGATCGGGAGCGCCGCGGTCCTGAAGCCCGACCAGGTGCTGATGTGGTTGCGGCGTTTCGGCGCCGATGCCATCACCCTGGCGTTCGACGTGCGTCTCGACGAAAGCCAGGTGCCGCGCTGCGTGACGCATGGCTGGCAACTGCAGACGGCCACTACGCTGTGGCAGGCCCTGGACGCGTTTCGCTCGGCAGACATCAGGCACGTGCTCTGCACCGACGTGGACCGCGATGGCACGATGGCCGGCCCGAACCTGTTCCTGTACGGCGAAGCGCTGCGTCGCTATCCGGAGATCGAGTGGCAGGCGTCCGGAGGCGTACGCTCCAGTGCGGACTTGCGCGCGCTCGCCGGGCTCGGCGTCCAGGCGGCGATCGCCGGACGGCTCCTGATGGAAAAGAGTCTCGACACCGGGGAGTTCGCGCCATTCTGGCGAAACGCATAATCCCCTGCCTCGACGTGCGGGACGGGCGCGTCGTCAAGGGCGTTCGCTTCCGCCATCATCGCGATGCGGGCGACATCCTGGAGCTCGCAGCGCGCTATCGCGACGCCGGCGCCGACGAGCTGGTGTTCTATGACATCACCGCAAGCCCCGAGGCGCGCCACGTGGACCGTGGCTGGGTCGCGGCGGTCGCCCGGCTCCTGGATGTGCCGTTCTGTGTCGCCGGCGGCATCCGCTCCGTGGATGACGCCGAAGTCGTGCTCAATTCCGGCGCCGACAAGGTATCGGTCAATTCACCCGCGCTCGCCGATCCCGACCTCATCAATCGATTGAGCGAGCGCTTCGGCGTTCAATGCGTGGTGGTGGGCATCGACAGCCAGCTGCAGAACGGAAGCTACGGCGTCTACCAGTTCACCGGCGATCCGCGGCGCACACGCCACACGCAGCGTACGACGCTCCACTGGGTGCGCGAGGTGCAGGAACGCGGGGCCGGAGAAATCGTGCTCAATTGCATGGCCAGCGACGGCGTGCGGCGCGGTTACGACCTGGAGCAGCTCGCCGCGGTACGCGCCGTCTGTAATGTGCCGCTCATCGCTTCAGGCGGCGCCGGCGGCTGCGAGGACTTCGCGGCCGCGTTCTCGCAGGCGCGCGTTGATGGTGCACTGGCGGCGAGCGTGTTCCACGACGGCACCATTGCGATCGATGAGCTCAAGAAGTACCTGAACGATCGGCGCATCGAGGTCCGGACATGAAGCTCGAAGACGTTTCGACACTCGATTGGCAGAAAGGGGATGGCCTGCTGCCTGCTGTCGTGCAACACATTGATTCCGGGGCAGTGCTCATGCTCGGGTACATGAATCGCGAGGCGCTGCGGCAGACCCTCGAGACCGGGCGCGTGTATTTCTACAGCCGCACGCGCAAGGCACAGTGGATGAAAGGCGAAACGTCAGGGAACGTGCTCAACGTGGTCAACATCAGCGCCGACTGCGATCGGGACTCCCTCCTGGTCATCGCAGAGCCCGCAGGGCCGGTGTGTCATCTGGGCACAGACTCCTGCTTTGCTGATCAACCACCTACGCCGGCCGAGGGCCTCTCCTTCCTGACCCGACTCGAGTCGGTGATCGCGCAGCGGATTGCGGAAAAACCTCAAGGCAGCTACACGGCGCGCTTGTTTGCCGAGGGTCCGTCACGCATTGCTCAGAAGATCGGCGAGGAAGGCGTCGAGGTT
>DATBIF010000368.1:0-1509 GCA_036557045.1 Steroidobacteraceae bacterium | reverse complement strand
TTCCCGGTGGCGGTCAGCGCGCCGCCGGCCCTGGCCGCGCGTGCCGTCCCCATCGATCCTTCCAACCTCTCGCAGGTCTCAGGCACTACCATTGCCTCCCATGGCCGAACACACCGAACTGCTGCCGGAGCCGTTGCCGGCCGAACCCATGACCCTCGCCCGCGACTGGCTGTCCCGGGCCGTGCGCGCCGCGCACCAGCCCAATCCGAACGCCATGATTCTGGCGACGGCGACGCCCGACGGGCGCCCGTCGGCGCGCGTCGTGCTGTGCAAGGACATCGAGCCTACGCAGGGCTACATCGTGTTCTATACGAACTACGAGTCGCGCAAGGGTCGCGAGCTGCTCGCGAACGGTCGTGCGGCTGTGGTACTGCACTGGGACCACCTGCATCGCCAGATTCGCATGGAAGGGCACGTGGTCAAGGCATCCGCAGCAGAGAGCGACACGTACTTTGCTTCGCGCGCCGTCGAGAGTCGCATCGGCGCGTGGGCGAGCCAGCAAAGTCAGCCGGTTGGCTCGCGGGCGGAGCTGCTGCGCGCTGTCGAAGAAACGCGGCAGCGTCTCGGTGTCAACGAACGGAGTGCTGGAAAAGACACGTACGTGCCTCGTCCCCCGCACTGGGGCGGTTTCCGCCTGTGGGCGGATACGGTCGAACTGTGGTGCGAAGGCGCGGCGCGTATTCACGATCGCGCGCGCTGGACCCGTACGCTCACCGCGCGCAGCGACGATCATTTCGATGCCGGGCCCTGGACCGCGACTCGCCTGCAGCCATAAAGCAAACGTCACTGTGTGGAAATTCATTCGCATCACGGCGCTCATGCTGGTGCTCGTCGTGGTCGCCAGCATGGCCTGGATCGACAAGGTGCGTACCACCAGCTGGAAGCAAACGCTGTGGGTGGGCATTTTCCCGATGAACGGCGATGGCAGCGCCGTTGCGGATCGTTACGTGAGCAGTCTCACCGTGGAAGACTTTGCGCCCATCGAGACGTTTCTCGCCAATGAAGCACACCGCTACGGTGTATCGCTCGAGCAGCCTGTGCACATCGAACTGTATCCGGCGCCTCGGGAGTTGCCTCCGGCGCTGGCGCCGGATTCCGGTCCTCTGGGTTCGATCTGGTGGAGTCTGAAGACGCGCTGGTACGCGCATCGCGCGGCGGACGTTCCCGGGCGCGCCGCCTCACACATCCGTGTATTCGTGCTGTTCCACGATCCGGCCGTGAGCGAATCCGTGCCTCACTCGCTCGGGCTGCAAAAAGGTCTCATCGGCGTGGTGCACGCATTCGCGGACCGCGGCATGCGCGAGCAGAACAACATCGTGATCGTTCACGAGACTCTGCATACGGTGGGCGCGACGGACAAATACGACCTTGCGGATGGTCAGCCGCTCTATCCGGACGGTTACGCGGAGCCGGATCTCTCGCCGCGCTGGCCGCAAGCCAGGGCAGAGATCATGGCGGGCGAGCGCCCGCTCTCGGCAACGGCACATGAGATGCCGGAGAGTTTGCGAG
>DATBIF010000367.1:0-5838 GCA_036557045.1 Steroidobacteraceae bacterium | reverse complement strand
GAGCTCCTGGAACAATTCCTCGAGTGACGGATCACCCGGATACACCCCGCCGCTGCTCGACCAGAGCTGTACGCCGTCGAGCTTCAGCACATCGAGCGCGTATTCCACTTCGCGGCAAGCGGCCTGCGTGTCGGGAACGGGCAAGGCTGCGAACGCGCCGAAGTGTTCCGGATCGTTGCGGACGATCCCCGCCATGAACTCGTTGCAGTGGCGCGCCCAGCGAGCCGCAGCCGCGGCATCGCCCCAGTACATGTAGGGCACCACCGAGCCGACCGCCGCGGCGATGCCGTGGCGCTCCATGACGTCGCGTGCCATCGACACGTTCCACTCGGGAATGATCGGTCCACCCGTCCAGTCGCGGCCCTGCCGATCGAGCTCAGCGATGAATTCGGGCGGAAGAAAGTGATGATGGACATCGATGCGATTTGTGTTGCTCATGATCCTCTCCTGTTGATGCCTGATTTCTGAATGACTCGCCCGCTACCAGCGCAACGTGAAGCCGAGGGCGGGCCCGTCGAATTCGAGGTTCCGGACCTTTTCGTCCGAGGCGAGCTCGTAGTCGAGATGGCGCCACGCCATGACCACTTCGCTCTTCCCGAAGGCATAACCCACGCCGGCAATCGCTTGCCAGGTGAGATCCGAGTCGCCCGTGCCGACATCCGCGTAGTAGCGGGCGAACCAGGCACGATCGGCGCCAAAGTTGAGTTGGCCCCTGATACCGATGATGGCGTCCCAGTTGCTGAGCGCCGCCTCAGCGCCTCCCCGGCGCGCGGGACCCGCGAAGGGCCCGAAGTCGACGTTGAAGGCGTAGTGGAGCGTCGTATCGATATCGAGCAAGCGCGCTCCCGCGATGAAATCGAGGATGGTCGCGTCACTCGACAGCGCGCGGTACGTGCCAGTGAGCGTCACCACCCAGGCCTTGGTGTCGAGCGACACGTCGGCGGTGACACCCGGCGGGAGCGGTGTGCCGCCGCCGATCGCGAGCATGTGCGTGTCGGACTTCGATTCCCCGATATCCAGGTAGATGGCGTCGGCGAATCCGCCCCAACGCCCTTTCTGCACCTCGAACGCGGCCATCCCGGTCACCTCGAGATGGTCCATCAGGTCGTCCTGGCTGAGGTTGATCTCCGCGCCGGCGCCGGTGGGCGGCGCGACCTCGCCACCGATGCTGGAGTAGAAGAGATAGAGCGTCGCGCGAAAGTCCCAGTCCTCGGACAGGGTCTGCGCGGCCGCGATGTCAGCAAAGAGGCTGCTGCCGGCCAGCGCCGTGGCGCTCAAGGCGGCCAGTGTCGTCGTCGTGCTCGTGCGTTTCATGTGCCCTCCCTCGAAGTTCTGGATTGGGTTCAGTCGACTGTTCGATGGCCGCGCACGCGGCCGCCATTTGCGCCGCCGATGGCGAGCCAGAGCTCGGCGGCGGAGCGAAACGGCAGGATCAGCCCGTTCTGGATGTCCTCGACCTGGCCGGCCAGACGGTTGGCCGACTGCCGGTAGATCCGGACGACGTAGCTGCGGGGGCGGCGGAAATTCAGCGTCTTTCTCATGCGACACAGGGTGTCGGATGAGCGCCTACTTATGACTTACTTATTCGGGAACCGGCCTCAGGGGGCAGGGTCCAGTCGCAGGGACTGGTACAGCTTCTCGGTGCTCGGGGAGGGCTTGAGCGAGAGGGACACCGACAGGATCTGCTTGACGCGCCGGTAAGCGGCAATGGCTTCACTCTTGCGGTCGAGGCGCGCGTAGCAGCGCATCAACCCCTGGTAGAACTGTTCGATCACCGGATCGGCGTCGAGGCCCCGCAGGTAGCTCTCGATCGCGGCCTCGAAACGCCCCGCCTCCTCGAGCTGGCGCGCATGCGACTCGAGCGCATGGATGAAGCGGGTGCGCAGCCGCTCACGCATCGTCACCGACCAGGGCTCGCCCTCATCCTCGGCGAGGAAGGTACCTCGGTAGAGCGCGAGCACCTGCTCGCTGCGCGTCGCCTCGCCGCCCGCCTCCAGGGCCCAGACATCGACCCACACCCGTGACGGATCGAGCGACAGCATGCCGCCGAGTTGCACGACGGCGTCGCCATCGCCCAGCAGCGCCCGCAGCCGGTGCAGTGCCGCGGTCAGCGAGCGGGCTGCGACGTCGCCCTCCTGGTCCGACCAGAATGCGTCGAGCAACGACTGCTCGCGCACGTTCCGGCCGCCGAAGGCAATGATCGCCTTGAGCAGCGCCAAGGTCTTCTTCGGGGCCTTGCGCGAGAACTCCAGCGGTTGCCCGTCGCGCAGCACTTCGAAGCGACCGAGCGTGAAGATGCGCAACGGCCAGGGCCAGTGAGGCGCGCTCACCGAGGGCGGCCGTACGCGCAGATCGCGCACCAGTTGCGCGGCGTACTCGGTCTCGATGCCAGCGGACAGGGCTTCCGCCAGCAGGCGGGCGCAAAACTCACCGTGCATGCGCAGCAGGAACCTGAACTCGTCCTGCCGGCTCCCCTCGAGTGCCTTGCGCAGCCGCTCGTGACACCGTGTCCGATCGTCCAGCCGCCAGGCCAGGTACGCCTCGATCAGGTCAGCGTAGTAAGCGAAATGCGCATGCGTGGTGCCCGCGACGAACCGGCGCAGGCCGCCCGCTGCCCCGGCGCATTCGGCAGCGCGCCTCTGCTCCGCATACACGATGCCGAGCATCACGTAGCAGTGAAACGTGATGAGGAACATCCCCGACTGCCGGGAGACCTCCAGCTGTCGCTCGGCCAGCGTGACGGCCACGTCCCATTGGCGACGATGGCACGCGACCCAGAACTGCACACGCAGGTTCGCGACCTGGTCGACCTTTCGTGCCGGCGACCAATGCGCTGCGATTCTCTTCCTGCACTCATCCGCGGTGGAATCGTCACCGCGCTCCAGCGCGCAGATCGCGAGACCCAGCTGTGCATAAACCTCCAGCACCGGGAGCGTCAACGCGCCGGCTGCGGCAGTTTCGGCTGCCCGCTTGAAACACAGCCTCGCGTCGTCCTGCTCGCCGAGATGAGCAGCAAATTGGCCCGCCTGGATCCAGCCGATCGCACGGCTGAGCGGTGCGACTTCGGCGCGCTCCAACAGCGCACGTAACCGCGTCACCACGCCCGTGCCAGTCGTGCGGTCACCGACGCTGTAGAAGTGGATCGTCAGAATTCCGCAGACCAGCGTTGCCAGCTCTGCTGGCACAGGCTGGTCCAGCAATGTCAGAGCGCGCTCGACGCAGACTCGCAAAGGAGGCGGAAGCGGGCGTCGATTCCCGAGGGCGAACACCCCTGCGCCGAGAAAGTGCAGCTCGGCCGCGGGCGACGGAAATGGCGCCTCGATCCCGAGCAGCCGAACGAACTCATCGAGCCAGCGATCCAGCGGACTGAAGTCGGCGTATTCGAACATGAAGCTGAGCATGGCTTCGGCGCAGGCGAGCCTCTGTCCCGCGAGATCGTCGCGCGCCTTGAAGGCGGCGAGCGCGTGCTCGAGGGGCACGCGCGCTTCGGCCGGCGCAAGCCGCGCGAGTGCAGCACCGAGCCAGTAGTTCATCCACGGATCGGCAGCGCGCGCATCCGCGGGGAGTCTCCTGATCCACTCGATGACGGAAACACCACGGCCCTGCGGCAGGTACTGACCCGCGACGTCACGGATGGCGCGTCGTGCCGCCTCCCAGTCCGCGACGTTGAGATACAGCCGGATCGCGTGATCGCTGTGTCCCGCTTCTTCGAGCAGTGCACCTGAAGTCCGCTGCAGGCCGGTGAGTGCCTGCGCGGACACCGAGCGCTCGAGCTCGGCCGTGAGAAACTCGCGGAACAGGTCGTGATACTGGTAGATCGGCGGCTGAGTGTTGCGACGATCGGTGAAAATGCCGCGCCGGTGCAGATCCTCGAGCAAGGTCTCGCTGTCGGTTCTGCCGGTGAGGCGCTCGGCCATCGCTGCAGTCATTCGTGGCAGCAGCGCACTGCGCAGCAGGAAGTCACGCATCCCGGGTGTAGCGGACTTCAGGGCCTGCGAAGCGAAATAATCGAAGAGGTCAGCCCGCTCCTCGCGCGGCGCTTCGACCAGCTTGCCATCGGCGAGCCGCGCTCTTGCCAGCGTCAGGGTGAGCGCCGCGACCCAACCATCGGAGACCTGGTGGATTCGACGGACGGTGCCCTCGTCGAGCGACGCGCGCTGCGCTGCTATCTCGCGCGTCTCGTCCAGTGACAGGCGCAACGAGCTCCAGTCGATGACGGCGACCTGCTCGCTGGCCTTGAGGCGCGTGAACTGGCCCGGCGGCTCGGCGCGGCTGATGGCGACGAGATTGAGGCCTTGGGGCAACTCCGTGACCGCCTGCTCCAGCACCCCATGCAACGCAGAGTCCCGTGGCAGCTCATGGTAGTTGTCGAGTGCGAGCAGCGCGGGCGTCGCCAGCTGTTCGAAGTAGGCGCGAAAAAAGTGCCGGCTGAAGCCCGCCAGATCGGCGCGATGGGCGGCTGACAGCACCGGCAACGGCCGGCGGCGCGTGCGCGACGCCGGCACGGTCTGCGCGAGGTAGTGGAAGAAGGTGCCGACGTCATCGTCGCCGGCATCGACCTGGTACCAGGCGCCGCGAAGCTTGCGCGCTTCGATGTAGCTCGACACCAAGGTCGTCTTGCCCGATCCCGGCGGAGCCGCAACCCAGATCAGCGGGCACTCGCGTGAGCGATCGAGTTCCCTGAACAGGCGCTCGCGCGGCAGCGCGCGATGCACCTTTGGTCGCGTCAGCTTGGCAAGCGCAGGCATCCCCTCTCCCTCGCAACAGATAGCAACTGGCGCACCCTGCCTGTCAAGATTATGCTGTCCGGCCTCAAGAACAATGACACCTCTTGCGGAGGGATCCATCATGACGCGCGCCATGCAGAAACTCAGTCTCATGCTGCTTTTCCTGTTTTGCTCCACCGCGGTCCTCGCGGACGAATACGACGACACGATCAAGGTGTTCCAGAACGCCGGCCAGAGTGGCTCGTTCTTCAAGAAGAGCTACGGCTACGCGGTCTTTCCGACCATAGGCAAGGGCGGCATCGGAATCGGCGGTGCCCACGGCAAGGGCCGCGTGTACGTCGGTGGCAAGTACGTCGGCGATACGTCGATGACGCAACTCACGGCGGGCTTCCAGCTCGGTGGCCAGGCTTTCAGCCAGATCATCTTCTTCGAGGACAAGCGCGCTTTCGATGAGTTTACGGGTGGCAATTTCGAATTCGGCGCGCAAGCCACCGCGGTCGCGATCACGGCAGGCGCCTCGGTGGGTGCAACGACCACGGGCAGCTCGGCGGGCGCCAGTGGCGGCAAGAACGACGCAGCGACGGTCGGCGGCTATTACAAAGGAATGGCGGTGTTCACGGTCGCCAAGGGCGGCCTGATGTACGAGGCGACGGTCGGCGGTCAGAAGTTCAACTACAAACCGCGCTGATTGCCGGCAGCGGAATACGAGGGGAGAACAACAATGACTCACATCTCTCTGCGCCCTTTGCTGTTGGCACTCGGTGCCATTGCGTTGCTCGTCGCCTGCAAGCCGCAGGCGGCGCAAGACACCTCGGCGGATGAGCAGGCCGTGGCAACCACGGCCGCCGGTTGGGAAAAGTCTTACAACGAGAAGAATGCGGATGGGGTTGCGGCGCTTTACAGCGAGGACGGGCAACTCCTGCCGCCGGGCCCGCCGGTAGTGAACGGCTCAGCAGCCATCCGCGAGTACTGGGCCAAGGACATCGCAAGCAGCGGGGCCCCGATCAAGATCAGCTCGGACGCTAGCGGGGTTGGCGGCGATTGGGCCTGGCGCGCGGGCAGCTGGAGCTCAACGGACGCGCAAGGAGCGTCGGTCACCGGCAAGTACGTC
>DATBIF010000366.1:0-15841 GCA_036557045.1 Steroidobacteraceae bacterium | reverse complement strand
GCGCCTGGATGGGCGCCGCGATCTGTTGCAGGGCATCCGTCAGAGAAGCGGCGGCGAACACGGTGATGGACGCGTTCTGAGCAGCCGGGTCCGCAGCGTGCGCGGTCAGCGCAAGGCATGCGCAGGTGAGCGCCGCAAGCCAGGTACGCAGGCGAAGGGACATGGCACGGTCCTGAGTGGTGTGCGACCCGTTATTCTGCCTCGTATATCACGCAGCGCAAGGCTGAACGCGCGGGTGCGCGCGCACTGCTCGACCCTCACAGATGCGAGCGGCGTACCGCCGATACGAGCGGCGGCTCAGCCGAAATAGGCGTAGGCGCGGATCTCGACGCTGGCGCGCGGCACGACGCCGGCGGGGCACGTGGGGTCGTTGAACGCGCTGTGGGGGCATCCCTGCACGCGATCGCGCTCGGAATCGAACGCCTTGAACACCAGCGCTTCGCCGGGCTGCATGTTGGAGAAGTAGAACCAGCGGTGCCGCGGGTTGTAGCGATAGAGCGATGACTCGAAGCGCAGCTCCGGCGCATTCGGCGGATCGATCACCGCCATGCCGGTGACCACGTCCGCCGGATCGGTGGTGGGCGCTGCGCAGACGCCGAGCGGCACGTCCTGGGGCGGGGGCGTGAGCACGCGCCAGATGTTGATCGCGAGGTAACGACCTTTGAGCCAGTGGCCGGGATCGGCCACGCCTGCGTTCGTGAGATGCAGCAGCGCAAACTCATCGAAGGATTTGCGGCTGTAGTCGACGTGCACGAAGCGCGCCGGGCGCGAGTTGAGCAGCGCGCCCGAATTCGCGGAGCGCTCACCCCAGCGCAGCACGACGCCGGTCGCCAGCACTTTCGGCGCACCGGTGAGGCGGGCGATGAGTCGCTCGATCTCGGGTCGGTAGACGCTCTGCACCTGGTCCGCGTCGCGGAAGTCCTGCATCTGCGTCGGGCAATCCACCAGGCGGAATCCTTCGCGGTCGAGCGACAGCCGTTCGCGGACCGGGCGCGCATCGTGCACCGTGATGTGTTGGGTGCTGAGCTTCAGATTGTTCGCGCGCGTGGTGGCGTAGAAGACCGGGAGCTCGTCCATGTCGTCGAGGTAATTGACCGTCGACTCCACCGTCGGACAACGCGCGAATGATTCAAGATCCAGACACTGCATGAGCAAGGATCATGGACTGGGCGTTCCGGGCTCGCAATGGGTAGAGTAGCGCCCGTGACCGGGAGCCTCGACTCCCGCGGAGCAGCGCCGTGGCACAACAAGCACAACATCCTGCGGCTGAGAGCGGCATCGATCGCGCCCACCGGCGCATCATTTTCGCGTCGTCGCTCGGAACCGTGTTCGAGTGGTACGACTTCTACCTCTACGGAACGCTGGCTGTCTTCTTCGGCACACTGTTCTTCCCACCCGGCAATGACACCGCAGCCTTCCTCGCGAGTCTCGCGACGTTTGGCGCCGGGTTCGCCGTACGGCCGCTGGGCGCACTGATCTTCGGGCGCGTCGGCGACCTGGTGGGACGCAAATACACCTTCCTGGTCACGATCGTGATCATGGGCCTTGCCACCGCGCTCGTGGGCGTGCTGCCGACCTACGAGCGCATCGGGCTCTGGGCGCCCGTATCGCTGGTCGGGCTGCGCCTGGCGCAAGGCCTGGCACTCGGCGGCGAGTACGGCGGGGCGGCGACCTATGTCGCCGAGCATGCACCGCACGACCGGCGCGGCTACTTCACGAGCTGGATCCAGACGACGGCCACGCTGGGATTCTTCCTGTCCCTGGCGGTGATCGTCGCCTGCCGCAGCGGGTTCGGCGATGACGCTTTCAAGGCGTGGGGCTGGCGCGTGCCCTTCCTCGTCTCGGTGCTGCTGCTCGCGGTGTCCGTGTACATCCGTCTCAAGCTGAGCGAGTCGCCGCTGTTCGCGGAAATGAAGGCGCAGAACCGCCAGTCACGTGCGCCGCTCACGGAGAGCTTCGGTCAGTGGCGCAACTTCAAGGTCGTGCTGCTGGCGCTCTTCGGTGCCACGGCGGGGCAGGGCGTGGTCTGGTATACGGGGCAGTTCTACGCACTCTTCTTTCTTCAGAATACGCTCAAGGTGGATTTCCGCCTCTCGTACGTGCTGGTGGCCGTGGCGCTGCTCATCGGCACGCCATTCTTTGTTTTCTTCGGCCGGCTGTCGGATCGCATCGGGCGCAAGCCCATCATGGTTCTCGGCTGCCTGCTGGCGGCGCTGACGTTCATTCCCATCTTCAAGGCGCTCACGCACTACGCGAACCCCGCGCTCGGCGACTACGAAGACCGCGCCGCCGTCACCGTCGCCGCGCGCGACTGTCACTTCAACATCTTCACCAAGCCCGCGACGCCCTGCGATCGCGCCAAGGATTTCCTCACCAAGGCCGGCCTCAGCTACACGACTCTTGCGGCGCAGGGTGACGCCGATGTCGTGACGACGATCGCCGGCCAGGAGCTCACGGGGTTCGATGAAGCAGCCTACAAGGCGGCACTCGAGACGAGCGGCTATCCCGCCAAGGCGGATCCCGAGCGCATGAACAAGCCGATGACGGTGCTGCTGCTGGTGATCCTGATGCTGTACGTGACGATGGTGTATGGGCCGATCGCCGCGTTTCTCGTCGAGCTGTTTCCGACCCGTATTCGCTACTCTTCGATGAGCCTGCCGTATCACATCGGGAACGGCTGGTTCGGCGGTTTCCTGCCGTTCATCGCGGCGGCGCTGGTGGTCCGTGCCGGGGATATCTACTTCGGTCTCTGGTACCCGATCGGGGTGGCGCTGGTCACGGGACTCGTCGGTCTTTTCTTCGTCGGTGAAACGCGCGGCAGGGACCTGCGCGCCGGGATGTGATGCCGGAAAGCGTCGCGCGGGCAGCGGAGGCACGCCGCCCGCGCGAGCCTCACTCGGGCGTCAGAACCGGTAGGTTGCGCCCAGTGTGATCGGGAATGACCAGCGATCGCCTCCGTCACGCGTCGTATCGAAGCCGAGCGCAGCGAGCGTTGCGTCATCGCCGCCTTTCGGCCCGTCCATGTGATCCGCGCCGATCGAGAACTGCAGGTCCACGCTCGCCGGAGAATGATAGGCGATGCCAGCCTCCAGGCTCTGTGAGAACACCGTGGTCGCGCGCGCGAAGCGCAGGTCCGGCATCGAGACCCCGGCAGTCGGGAGGTCGATGGTGCCGGTCATGTCGTCAAAGCGCGAGGCGCCGAGCGCCGCGCCGGCGAAGACGCGCCACTGGTCACCGGTCGGAACGTAGTACCGCGACCCGAGCATCAGCGAGTACTGATCGGCATCCTTGAAGTGCGCCGTGATCGGCTCCGAGACCGACTGATCCGATGTCGTGAGGAGGCCGATGGTGTGCGTCTGTCCGTCCAGCGGGTTGTAACTGAAGCGACCGTACGCTTCGAGATTCTCGCTCGCGTCGTAGCTCACCTCTGCGCCCAGCACGTAGCGCGAGCGGTAGATGTCGTCGTAGCGCAGCGAATTGAATGCCGCGTTGCCACTGGTCCCCGAGAGCGCGGGGTCGAACACCCCGAGGTCCGGGACCTGCGTCGTGCGATGCGAGGCGAAGTCACCTTCGGTCCCCGCCGAATCGCCGACGAAGAACTGCAAGCCCCAGGGGTTGTCGTTCGCGGCATGAGCGGTGGGCGCAGCGCTGGCGGTGGCGAGCAGCAGAGACAGCGCGCCGGGGCTGAGTTTTCGGATCTTGAACATGAGAATCACTCCTTGCTTGGACTCGTCCGACCCGGGCTGCCGCGAACTGCGACGTTTGACGCGCGAGGTCGCAACTAGTTGACGCCATTAAATCTTCTTCATCTTCTTTGCATTTCTTCAGCAATCGGGACGCAATCACACCTTGCAGTGCCTATGAAACTACTTCTGCGGTTAGCATCGGCACTTCCGGGTTTGCGAAGCATCTAATCAAGCCTCTTCAGCAGGCGAAGAAGTTGCGGATGAAGTCGTTGGAAGCCGGTCTGGCGCTGCTCCTCGCGGCGCTGCTCGCGGGCTGCGCGCAAGGCGGCGCGAGCGAGCCGCATCGCGTCCCGGCAGTTCCCGTGGTGCTCGCCAAGGTCGAGCGTCGCGATGTGCCGCTCACGCTGAGCGCCATCGGGACCGTGGAGTCGAGCGGCAGCGTCAACGTGCAGCCGCGCGTCGATGGCCAGATCGTCAAGGTGTTCGTCGCGGACGGCGCTGAGGTGAAGACGGGTCAGGCGCTGATGCAGATCGACCCGGCGCCGTTCCAGATCCAGCTGCGCATGGCCCAGGCGACGCTCGCGCGCGACCAGGCGCACCTCAAGAACGCGCGCACCAGGGAGCGGCACGGGCAGGCACTCGTCGCGCAGCGTTTCATTTCCGCGGACGATCAGGAGCAACTGAAGTCCGATCTCAGCGCGGCGGACGCGACCGTCGCGATGGACCAGGCAGCGGTCGATAACGCACAGCTGCAACTCGACTACGCGACGATCCGCGCGCCGGTGTCCGGCAAGCTCGGTGTCATCAATCAGAAAGTCGGTAACACGGTGCACGCGACGGCGCAGTCCGCGGCGCAGACACCGCTCACCACGCTCAACATCCTCGATCCGGTCGACGTGTCGTTCGCAGTTCCCGAGCAGCAGCTTGGCGCCGTGCGTGCGACACTCATGACCTCGCCCCCCGAGGTCGATCTGGCGGTGAGCTCCGGCAACGGCGCGCCCCTGCACCTTAAGGGCAAGCTGAGCTTTGTCGATAACGCCGCGGATCCGACCACCGGGACACTGCGTCTGCGTGCGCGGTTTCCGAACGCCGAGCGCACGCTGTGGCCGGGGCAGTTCGTGACCGTCACGCTGCACGTCGGTGGCGATTCGCAGGCGACGGTGGTGCCGGCGGTGTCGCTCGAGAACGGTCCCGAAGGCACCTTCGTCTATGTCGTGAACGAGGACGCGATCGCCGAGCAGCGCGTCGTGCGCGTGCAGCGGATGGCGGATACGTGGGCGATCGTCTCCGGCGTCGAGCCCGGCGAGCAGGTGGTGATTGACGGTCAATCGCGACTGCAGCCCGGGAGCCCGGTCGCACGCAAGAAGCCGGCCAGGCCGGGATGAATCTTTCCGAGCTCTTCGTCCGCCGCCCGATCGCGACCTCGCTCCTGACGGCTGGCCTCGCGTGCTTCGGCACGCTCGCCTACCTCACGCTGCCGGTGTCGGACCTGCCGGCGGTCGACTTTCCCACCATCACCGTGAGCGCGTCACTCCCCGGCGCCAGTCCCGAGACGATGGCAACCTCGGTCGCGACGCCCCTCGAGAAGCAGCTCTCCACCATCGCATCGATCGACTCGATGAATTCGACGAGCAGCGAAGGCACCACCACGATCACGCTGCAATTTGCGCTCGAGCGCAACATCGACGCGGCGGCGCAGGATGTGCAGACCGCGATCGCCGCCGCCGCGCGGCAGCTCCCGCCCGACATGCCGGACCCGCCGTCGTTTCGCAAGGTGAACCCGGCGGACTCCTCGGTGTTCGTGCTGACGCTCACTTCGAAGACGCTGCCGATGCCGAAAGTCGACGAGTACGCGCAGGATCTGCTCGCCGAGCGGATCTCGACGCTGCCGGGCGTGGCGCAGGTGCAGGTGTGGGGACCGCAGAAATACGCGGTGCGGGTGCAGCTCGATCCGCGCCGTCTCGCCGCGCGCAGCCTCGGCGTCGACGAGGTGGTGAGCGCGATCCAGGCCGGCAACGTGAACCTCCCGTCCGGCACCCTCAACGGCACGCAGCGCACTTTCGTGGTCGAAGCGAACGGCCAGCTCGAGGATGCGGCCGCGTACCGGCCGCTGGTCGTCGCCTATCGCAACGGCGCGCCGGTGCACCTCGCCGAGCTCGGCAACGTCATCGACAGCACCGAGAACGACAAGGCCGGTGCCTGGATCGGCAAGGACCTGACGCGTGGCATCGTGCTCGGCGTGCAGCGCCAGCCGGGCGCCAACACGCTCGAAGTCGTCGATTCGATCAAGGCGCTGCTGCCGACCCTGCGCGAGCAGATGCCGCCCGGGCTCGAGCTCACGCCCGCCTACGACCGCTCGCAGACGATTCGCGGCTCCGTGAACGACGTGAAGTTCACGCTGCTCCTGGCACTCGGTCTCGTGGTACTGGTGATCTTCCTGTTCCTGCGCAACGCGCGCGCCTCGCTCATTCCCAGCATCGCGATCCCGATGTCCTTCGCCGGGACGTTCGTAGTGATGTACCTGCTGCACTTCAGCGTCGACAACCTCTCGCTGATGGCGCTGACCTTGTGCGTGGGCTTCGTCGTCGATGACGCGATCGTCGTCCTGGAGAACATCTCACGGCATCTCGAGGCCGGCCTCTCGCCGCTCGAGGCCACCCTGCAGGGCACGCGCGAGATCGGCTTCACCATCGTATCGATGACGATTTCGCTGGCGGCCGTCTTCATCCCGGTGTTGTTCATGGGCGGGATCGTGGGGCGCCTGTTCCACGAGTTCGCGATCACGGTCGTCGCCGCCATCCTGCTCTCGGGGGTCGTGTCGCTGACGCTGACGCCGGTGCTCTGCAGCCGGATGCTCCGTCGCACCACGGTCGGAGCGCACCACAAGGAGGGATTGTTCGAGCGGGCGCGGACAGCATACGAGCGCAGCCTGCATTGGACCCTGGCCCAGCGGCGCGCGATCGTGGGCACGTTCCTCGCGAGCCTCATCGGCACGGCGATCCTGTTCGTGGTAGTGCCGAAAGGCTTCACCTCGAACGACGACACGGGGTTGCTGATCGGCTCGACGCAGGCGACGCCCAACATCGCGTTCGAAGCCATGGCCGAGAAGCAGAAAGAGGCGATCCAGATCATCGCCGCCGATCCGAACGTCCATACCGCCATCGGCTTCGTAGGCGCTGGCGGCCCGAACGTCGGGCTGAGCACGGGCCGGCTGATCGTGCCGCTGATACCCGCCGGGGACCGGCCGCTCGCGCAGCGCGTCCTGGAGGAGCTGCGCCCGCATCTGAACGGGATACCCGGGCTGAGCATCTTTTTGCAGAACCTGCCCGCGCTGCGCATCGGCGGTCGGATCACCAACAGCGAATTCCAGTACTCGCTCATGGACCCGAACATGGACGAGCTGGTGCAGTGGGTGCCGCGCCTGGTCGAGCGCCTCAAGGCGACGCACGAGCTCGAAGACGTCTCGAGCGACCTGATCCTCAACAATCCCAAGGTCGAGGTGCAGCTCGATCGCGAGCGCGCGGCGGCGCTCGGTGTAACGGCCGATCAGATCGAGCAGGCCCTGTTCACGGCTTACGGCCCGCGCCAGGTGTCAACGATCTACGGCCCTGCGGATCAATACCAGGTGATCGCGGAACTGATGCCGCAGTTTCAGCGCGACCCGGCGGCGTTATCACTCCTTTATGTACGCAGCACCAACGGCAACCTGATTCCGCTGGATGCGGTCGCCTCGCTGCAGGTGACGACCGGGCCGCTGCAGATTTCGCACGTGGGCCAGCTTCCGGCCGCGACGATTTCCTTCAACCTCGCGCCCGGAAAGTCGCTGAGCGATGCGGTGCGGGTGGTCGATCAGGCGCAGCGTGAGCTGCAGGCGCCGCAAACGCTGCTCGGCCGCTTCCAGGGCACCGCGCAGGCGTTCACTTCGTCGCTGGCGGGTCTCGGTGTCCTGTTGCTGCTCGCGGTGTTCACGATCTACCTGGTGCTCGGCGTGCTCTACGAGAGCGCCATCCACCCGCTCACGATTCTTTCGGGCCTGCCCGCGGCAGGCTTCGGCGCGCTGATCACGCTGCTCCTGCTGCACAAGGATCTCGACCTCTTCGCCTTCCTCGGATTGATCCTGCTGATCGGCGTGGTGAAGAAGAACGCGATCATGATGATCGACTTCGCGCTCGAGGCGCAGCGGGTGCGTCAGCTCGACCCGGCGGCGGCGATGCTCGAGGCCTGCGTCCTGCGCTTTCGCCCGATCATGATGACAACCTTCGCCGCGATCCTGGCGACGATGCCGATTGCGCTGGGCTGGGGTGCGAGCGGCGCCTCGCGCCAGTCATTGGGCCTGGCGGTCGTCGGCGGTCTCGTCGTTTCACAGCTCCTGACGCTCTACATCACTCCGGTTATCTACCTGGAGTTCGAAGGACTGATGCGTCGCTTGCGTCACAAGCGTCGGGCTGAGAAGCAGGGACGAAGTGCAACGGAAGATTTCGTGAAAGCCTCTTGATGGGCGAAGCTCTGCACAGGTTTCATGGAGCAACCCGGCCCGGGACCGGTCGCGCCCGCGAAACCGGTGCAGAGCTTCCCCGGCCTTGCAAACTTGTCTGGCTGAACCGGGCTGCTAAGATGGCGCCCGGTCTCGAAGCAGCCCGTTGATGCAGTATCCACGCTCATTTGTTGCCCATGCGCTACTCGCGCTGATGCTCCTGCTGGGGCAGATCGCCGCGCAGACGCATGCGTACGCGCACCTGCGGGTGACCGGCGACCCGGCGACGCCCGCAAGCCAGCACACTCCCTGCTCTGAATGTCTCTCGTTCGCGCCGCTCCTCTCCGCGACGCACAGCTCGCACGGCAGCGCGAACTTCCAGTTCGAGGACGTCAGCACCCGGGTGGTCGTCGATTCCGTTTCGCTCACTTCCCGCTGCAGCGCTCACAGTTTTCAGTCGCGCGCTCCTCCAGTCCTTCTCTAAGGCCGATTGGCGGTGAGCCCGCGCTGCGTGCGTGGGCCTACTGTTCGTTGACGGTGGAGGAGGACTTCCATGACGACGTTTCATTTACGCGCCGCGTGGCTGCTCGCAGCCTGCATCGCATTACCGGCCGCAGGCCGCGCGGACGATCTCAGCTCGCTCAAGGGCGAGCTCCAATCGCTGAAATCCGCTTACGAGGCGCGCATCGCGAAGCTCGAGGCGCGGATCAGCCAGCTCGAAACGCAAGTCGCGAGCAGCACTGCGGCTGCGCCGGGCGCCGGTGCTGCCAGCGGAACGAGCGGGGCAGAGGCCGTGCCTGCGGATGTGCTCGCGGCCGCGGCGGCGGACAGCGCCGGCGCCGGCGCCGGCGCGGCAAGTGCCGAAGTCGCGATGCCGGAGCCATCCATGGGAGGTCGAAACAGCGCGACCGCCTTCAACCCGGCGATGTCGGTGATCCTCGGCGGCAACTATGCAAACACTTCGCAGGACCCCGACACGTATCGGATCGCCGGCTTCATCCCGAGTGGCGGCGATGTCGGCCCGGGCGAGCGCAACTTCAACCTGGGCGAGTCGGAGCTGACGCTCGCGGCGAACATCGATCCGTACTTCTTCGGCAACCTGACGGCCTCGATCAATGGCGACAACGAGATCGAGGTCGAAGAGGCCTACTTCAAGACGATCGCCGTGCGCGACGGCTTCGTCATCAAGGGCGGCCGTTTCTTCTCCGGCTTCGGCTATCTCAACGAGCAGCACGCGCACGCGTGGGATTTCGTCGATCAGCCGCTCGTGTACCAGGCGTTCTTTGGCGGACAGCTGTCGCAGGATGGCGTGCAGGTGAAGTGGGTGGCGCCCACCGTGCTCTTCATGGAGTTTGGCGCCGAAACGGGTAACGGCCAGGAGTTTCCCGGCACGCATCGAAATCGCAACGGCCTCAACGGCGCGACCCTGTTCGGCCACGTCGGCGGCGACATCGGCGA
Organism: Steroidobacteraceae bacterium; assembly: GCA_036557045.1. GTDB lineage: Bacteria > Pseudomonadota > Gammaproteobacteria > Steroidobacterales > Steroidobacteraceae > DATBVX01. Next base: position 6,223 of record DATBIF010000366.1, on the reverse strand, counting down.
TTCGACCAGCTGGCGTGCAGGGATCTCGTGGGTCGATCTCAATGCCGAAGATCGCGGCTACGACGATGTCGATCAGTTCGGGCTGCCGGTGGTGAATTCCTTCACCGGCGAGTCGCGCACCTGGGTCGGCGATGTGACCTTCAAGTGGTCGCCGCACGGCAACCCGATCCAGCACAACCTGAAGTTCAACGCGGAGTACATGCGCCGCACCGAGGACGGCGACCTCGCCTTCGACGTCGACAACCTGGCGCTGAGCGGGAATTACGACACGACCCAGTCCGGCTGGTACGTGCAGAGCGTGTACCAGTTCAGGCCGCGCTGGCGCTTCGGTGCGCGCTACGACGCGCTCGATTCGGGCACGACACACATCGGGCTCGTCGACGACGGCCTGCTGCCGCCGGGCGCATTCCCGCTGCTCGAAGCGGCGAACCCGACACGCGTCACGGTGATGCTGGACTGGAGCCCGAGCGAGTTCTCGCGCCTGCGCGCCCAGTACGCCTGGGACGACGCACGCGATACGGACACCGATCGCCAGTTCCAGCTGCAGTACATCTACAGCATCGGCGCGCACGGCGCGCACAAGTTCTAGGAGCAGAACATGATGAGGACACTTCGCAGCCTGGCGCTGCTCGCATTGCTGATGAGCGCCGTGCCCGCGCACGCTGCACTCAAGGTCCTGGCGACCACGGCGGACTGGGCCGCGCTGACGCGGGAACTCGGTGGCGACAAGGTCGACGTCTACGGCGCCACCACCGCTTTCCAGGATGTGCACCGCGTGGATGCGAAGCCGAGCCTGGTAGCGCGCGCGCGTTCGGCCGATCTCGTGGTGCTGGACGGGGCCGATCTCGAGATCGGCTGGTTGCCCGTGCTGCTGCAGGAATCCGGAAACCCGCGCATCCAGGTGGGCCAGCCCGGCTACTTCGAAGCGACGTCGTTCGTGAGACTGCTGGAGGTGCCCGCGAGCGTCGATCGCTCCATGGGGGATGTGCATCCCCAGGGCAATCCGCACATCCAGCTCGATCCGCGCAACGTAGCGGCAGTCGCCAAGGGGCTTACGGCGCGACTCGCGCAGCTCGACTCGAAGGACGCTCAGTACTTCGAGACTCGTGGAGCGGATTTCCAGTCGCGCTGGCAGCAGGCCATGACGCGCTGGGACTCGCAGGCGGCGCCACTCAAGGGCACGACCGTGGTCGTGATCCACAAGGACCAGTCGTACCTCTGCAACTGGCTAGGCCTCAAGGCGCTCGCCTCGATCGAGCCCAAGCCGGGGTTGCCGCCGAGCGCCGCTTACCTCGCGCAGCTCGTCGCGCAGCTCACTGCGGCGCCGCCAAAGATGATCCTGCGCAACGCGTACAACGATCCGAAGGCCGCAGAATGGCTCGGCGAGCGCGTCAAGGCGCCCGTCGTGCTGCTGCCGTATTCGGTCGGCGGTACTCCGGAAGCGAAGGACCTGTTCGGCCTCTTCGATGACACCATCAACCGCTTGCTCAAGGCAGTCCAATGAACGACTTCTCCGCGTATTTCAGCATCCTGTGGCCGGCGATGATCGCCGGGACTCTCGTATTGCTGTCCCATGTGCCGCTCGGACAGCAGGTCCTGAGGCGCGGCATCGTATTCATCGATCTCGCCATCGCACAGGTCGCGGGCCTCGGCGTCATCGGGGCGCACACGGTGGGCTTCGACATTGCGGGCTGGACCACGCAGATCGCCGCCGTCGGCGCGGCATTACTCGGATCGCTCCTGCTCACGTGGACCGAGAAGAAGCGGCCTGAGGCGCAGGAAGCCCTCATCGGCATCCTGTTCGTGCTGGCATCCACGGCGCAGCTCCTGCTGCTTGCAAACGATCCGCACGGCGGTGAGGACCTGAAGGATCTGCTCGCCGGGCAGATCCTGTGGGTTTCGCCCGAGCAACTCATTCGCGCCGGCGTGCTGACGGCGGTGTTCCTGGTTGCCTGGTTCCGCTGGCGCGAACGGCTGGGGCGCATCGGCTTCTACATCCTGTTCGCGCTGATGGTGACGGTCTCGGTGCAGCTCGTCGGCGTCTATCTCGTCTTTACCAGTCTCATCGTTCCGGCGGTCGCGACCTATCGTTACGCGCCGAACCGGCAACTCCGCATCGGCTATGCGCTCGCATTCGCGAGCTACGCCGTGGGGCTGGGTCTTTCGACCGTTACGGATCTACCCGCCAGCCCGGTGATCGTGTGGGCGATGGCGATGATCGGCCTGGTGGTGCACCTCGCCAACGGCGCCGCGAAGTCGACGCTGTCCGTGCATCAGAATGCGAGAGAAGACGCCGCGCTCGCGGGCAGCGGCACATCACGCGGACCGATGTCGCCTGATGATGCGTCCTGAACGGACTTCGGTGGCGCGTTGTCGAGCGGCGGCAGCTTGAGAAAGGCACGCAGGTCCGCTGCGGCCTTCGCGGCCGCATCGACGTAGCGATCGCTCTCGAGAAAATACGACGCGACCACCGCGCCCGCGATGCGTCCAGCGTCGATATCGCTGCGGTAGTGCACGCCGCCGACCAGGCGCTGGTGGGCAAAGTCCTCGGCGCGGCCCCAGATCGCTGCGCGTCGCTCCGGCACCATGTCGGCGAGCAGCACCGCGGTCATGAAAACCCAGGTTGCGTGCCCGCTCGGATAGGCCATGTTGAAGATGGGTTCGAGCACCGGCTTGATGCGTGGATCGAGCGCGATCGGGCGCGGCCGGTCGAAGTGTTTCTTCGCCGCATCGAGCAGCTTCTTCTCATCGTCGCGCGTCGCCTGGAACAGTGCCCTGACGCTGTCGGGCAACCCCTTCTTCGCCTCCGCCTCGTTGCCGAGCACGCCGGCGAACTGCTCGATTCCGATCGCGACGTTCGCGCGCGCGTACTCCACCTCCTTCGGCGTGCGCTCGCGCTGCAGTTGCAGGAGCTCGTCGATCTCACGCCGCGTCTCGGGTGAATCGTTGGCGGGCGGCGGCGGCACGAAGCGGGCGAGCGGCGGCTCATCGCCCTCGAGGTAGATACCGGCATTGGCCGACGGGCTCAGGAAGGAGGCAACGAGGAGCAGTGAAAAGACGTGGATCACGCCTTGACGGAAGAACTTGCGCATGCGGGCTCTCGAATCGGACGCGTGCAGACCTGTCCCATGAGAGTACTCAACCGACGCAATCGCTGTCGACCCCGGGAACCTCGACTGCGCCTCGCGCCTGACCAGAGGCTTGCGAAGGGCGCGGCTTGCGGAGCACGCGCTCGCGCCCACGAAACCTGTGCAGACCTTCCCCAGTGTCAAGTGCTTGACAGTGCCTGACCTCGCGCATCGCTAACCTCGCCCACAACACCGCTGCAGCCATAGGGCTCGCAGCCAACGGGCGGGGGAGGGTGATGCACGACGCACGGCACTTGACGCGCTTCGAACGGCTCCTGTCGCTGGCCACCAGCGTGCAGCCCGGCGAAGGGCGTTGTGTCGCCACCCTGGGTGCACAGGCCCTGTGCCTCATGACCGCCTATTACCTGATTCGCCCGGTTCGCGAGGCGCTGATCCTGACGCATGGCGGCGCGGAACTTCGCAGCTACGCGGTGGGGGCACAGGCGCTTCTCCTGATCCTGATCATCCCGGCCTATGGCGCCCTGGTGCGCAACGCCGACGCGAGCCGCGTCTTCCGTTACGTCAACGGCTTCTTTGCCACCAATCTGCTCGCCTTCGTAGTGCTGTGCCAGGCGAATGCGCCGTTCGGCTTCGTGTTCTTCGTGTGGACCAGCATCTTCGGCGTCATGACGGTGACCCAGTTCTGGGTGTTCGCAACGGACCTGTTCAACGCCAGGAGCGGTCAGCGGCTCTTCGGCCTCCTGGCGATTGGCGTCTCGGCCGGATCCTGGCTCGGGGCGCGACTGGCGTCGGCCGGATTCGAACTGGTCGGGCCCTACGGCCTGATGCTGTGTTCCGCGGGTTTTCTGATCGCGGCCATCGCCATCAGCCACTTCGCACGCGCGCAGGTGCCGGAGGCGGCACGCAGCGTTGTGACAGAGGAGAAGCCCATTGGCGGCACGCGCGATGGCGCGGCTCGCTGGCTGGGTGGCTTCGCACTGATTGCCCGCAGTCGCTATCTCGTCGCTATCGCACTGCTGGTGCTGCTGCTCAACTGGATCACCTCCACCGGCGAATTCCTGCTGTCCGACTGGCTCGCCAGGACGGCGCGCGAAGTGGCGCCCGTTGACCCCAAGGCGTACATCGGCCATTTCATGAGCGGCTACCAGGCGTCCATCACGCTGGTGGGGCTCATGATCCAGGTCCTGCTGGTGTCGCGCATCATCGTGAGGGCGGGTCTGACGCGTGCTCTGCTGGTCACGCCCATCACGTTCTTCGCGGGCTACCTGCTGATCGGCATCCTTCCGGTGTTCGCCCTGCTGGAATCGGTGCTCATCGTGCAGCGCAGCCTGGACTACTCGCTTCTCAATACGAGCCGCAGCGCGCTGCTCCTTCCGGCCAGCCGTGACGTGAAGTACCAGGCGAAAACCACCATCGACACCTTCTTCTACCGGCTGGGCGATCTGCTCTCGACCCTCACCGTCTTCATCGGCGTGAGAGTGTGCAGCGAACCGCGCGTCCAGCTCGTCTGGCTGATCGTGGCGCTCGGCGCGACGATGACGCTGGTCGCATGGCTCATCGGCCGGGAGTACGCGCGGCGCTTCTCGGGCGAGCGTGACACTTCAGGGCCCCGCGGCCCCGGCAGCGCCCCGCGTCGTGTAGTTTTTCAGCAGTAGGTCGCGCCGCTTGAGGATGGCGCTGATCTGGCGCTGCTGCAGATACGGGCCGAGCGTCTTCGTCAGCGTCTCCTCATCGAGGCTTTCGAGCCGTTTCGCCAGCGCCGGCGGCACGTAGGCACCGCCACGGTAGAGCAGCGTCGGATTCCCCGTGAGCGCCGCGAACGCGCGCGTGTGATCGATCAGCACCAGCGTCCAGTCCCTGGTCCAGAGCGCGTTCTGCTGGTTGCGGTCCGCGTTGTGGATCAGAAGATCGAAGACGTTCATCAGGTTGTACTGCGGCCCGCTTTCGCACCAGCCGGCCTTCTGCAGTTTCTGCTGGAGGATCTCGCGCACACTGAGCGCGCCTTCGATCCAGAATTGCAGCGCACCCTGCTTGCCCTTGATCGATCTCAGGACCGTGACCGGCACCATGTCGAGACCGATCAGGCGATCGAGCTTGTATGCCGCCATCTCGTACTGGTAGCGATCGGACTCGTTCATCGCCCGGGTGCGATCCTGGATGCCGAAGTCGGTGGAGAGCTGCTTGAAGACCGCGCGCAGCTCGATTCCATCCTTGCGCAGGGTCACGCGTTGCGGCTTGGTGATGCCGGTGTCCAGGCCCTCGACGCCGACGATCTCGGCCTGCGCGAGCCAGGTTTCGAGCGCGTCATCGTCGATGCCCGCGGGGCGAGGTCCGACGGCGCGTGGCAATACCTCGGGCTGCACGCGCTGACCGGGATTTTCCGCATATGCGACCGACCAGCGATTGTTCTCGAACACGTAAGCGGCGGGATGGCCGTGGTACTCCGATCGCAGCATCCCCGTATCGAGAAGTACGACGCGGCCGTCGAAGCGGCTCAACACCCGGCCGGTGAGCGTGGGGGTATGACCCTCGACGACACGTGCGACACCCAGCTTGGCCAGGGCGCTGTCGAGGTTCTCGGTCTCGGAATAGGGGTAGCAAAGGGCCTGGCCCCGAAACCAGGCCGGGCCCTCAGTCGTGAAGAGCTCCGAATCCTGGAGCGTGGCCACTGTCTTCGACAGTTCCGCGGCGCCCGCCGCCGCCAGTGCCTGCGGCTGCTCACCAAAGGCGACGGGACGAGCGAGATGCTGCTCGGTCTCGATCGCCTGCCACTGCTGCAGATAGCGCGTGAGCTGCTCGTGCAGGGTACGGTTCGTTTCCTCGAGCCCCAGGCGTCCGACCATTGCCGGCAGTCCGCCATGGACGAATGCAGTGTCGTTGACGATGATCAGGAAGGGCTTCGCGAGGAGCCAGCGGCCGTATTGACCCTCCGTTGAGAAGGCCTGCCGTCGTGCGAAATAGCCGGGCGGGTAGGCCGCATCGAAGTCCGCCCGTATGGCGGCGGGGTCCTGCGCCAGCACGCGCTGCCACGTCTCATCGCGCAGCCTCGCATCCTCCGGCCCCGAAAACATCGCGAATTCCGCCGCCGGTACATAACGCAGATCGCCGACGAGGTTCATCACCTCGTGGTTGCC
>DATBIF010000365.1:0-7027 GCA_036557045.1 Steroidobacteraceae bacterium | reverse complement strand
CCCGCGGTGGCGCCGAGCAGTTCGCGCCCACCCGCGGTGAGAAACAGCCGTACCGAGCGCTGGTCGGCATCGCTGCGCACCCGCTCGACCCAGCGGCGCTCCACGACGCCGCGCAACACGTGACTCAGCGCCGGGCGCTGCATGCCCAGTGCGAGCGCGAGCTTCGAGGCGGTGATGCCGGGGTCTGCGCCAATGCAGGCGAGCGCGCGATGCACCGCGATCGGTGCGCCGGTGAGGCGCTCGAGCTCGCGGTAGAGCGTGCGCGTGCGGTCGACGAACGCGCGCGCCGCGAGCAATGCGCGTCGTTCCAGCGTCGCGCGCTGGCGTGCACTCGGTTTGCCCATTCTAAAGGTTGTCCCTCGCAGACCAACGTGTTCTAATACTTCAACATAGTTGCATATATTAAACTAAATGAGTCGACTCGTCGCTGTCTCCAATCGCATTTCGGTGCCCAGGCGCGGGGTCGCCCCCGGCGGGCTCGCGGTCGGCCTGCTGGCCGCGATGCGTGCGCGCGGCGGGCTATGGTTCGGCTGGAACGGCGAAATCACCGACGGTGCTGGCGCCATGGCGGAGCTCACGCGCAAGGATGGTGTGACCTACGCGACCATCGAGCTCACCCAGCAGGAGTACGAGCGCTACTATCTCGGCTTCAGCAACGCGATCCTGTGGCCGTTGTTCCACTATTTTCTCAATTCCTTCCATTACTCCGACGAGCACTACGAGGCGTACAAACAGGTCAATCAGCGCTTCGCGCGCGAGCTGGCGCCGCTACTCAAGGCCGACGATCTCATCTGGGTGCATGACTATCACCTGCTGCTGCTGGCGCAGGCGCTGCGCGAGCGCGGCGCAACTCAGCCGCTCGGGCTGTTCCTGCACATCCCGTTTCCCGGGATCGAAGTGCTGCGCGCATTGCCGGTGTACGGGGAACTGCTGCAGGCGATGCTCTGTTACGACGTGATCGGTTTTCAGACCGAGGGCGACCTCAGCGGCTTTCATGCCGCCGTCCGGTCGGTGTGGGGCCGGCAGGCCGTGCGCGATGACGGCACGGTGCTGCTGAGCGGACGACGCGTACGTACCGAAGTGTTCCCCATCGGCGTCGACGTCGACACGGTGCAGCGCGAAGCAACGGAAGCGCAGAGCTCCGAGTCCTGCAAGCGCATGGTTGCGGGCCTGCTCAACCGCAAGCTACTGATCGGAGTCGACCGCCTCGACTACAGCAAGGGGCTGGTGGAGCGATTTCACGCCTACGAGAGATTCCTGGAAACCCATCCTGAGAACCTCAACCGCGTCACCTACCTGCAGATTGCCCCGCTGTCGCGCACCGACGTGCGCGCCTATTCGCTCATTCGCCGCGAGCTCGAACAGGCCACCGGGCGCACCAACGGCCGTTTCGCCGACACCGACTGGACTCCGATCCGCTATCTCAACCGCAATTTCGCCCACGACGTGCTGATGAGCTTCCTGCGCTCGGCGCTGGTCGGCATCGTGACCCCGGTGCGCGACGGCATGAACCTGGTGGCCAAGGAGTTCGTCGCGGCGCAGGACCCGGCGGATCCCGGCGTGCTCATCCTGTCGTCGCTCGCGGGCGCCGCCCGCGAGCTGACAAGTGCGGTGCTCGTCAATCCCTACGACACGCGCGGCATCGCACATGCCATCCAGCTGGCGTTCTCCATGCCGTTGGCGGAGCGGCGCGAACGCCACCAAGCGCTGCTCGAGGTCCTGCGCCGCAACGACCTGCATGCCTGGTACAGCCGCTTCCTCGAGCGACTCGCCGCTGTGCCTTCACGCACGGCTGCTCTGGCCGCCGTCTGAGGCCGGCCACCGAGACGCGCATGACGGATTTCAACCGAATCCTCGCCCTGCCCCTGTTCCAGAACTCGATCCTGGAGTGGCTGCTCGCGCTCCTCGTGATCGTCGGGACCCTCTTCGTCCTGCTCCTCGCGCGGCGCGGCGTGCGCCGCTACCACCGCCGCCTGCTCGAGATCGAAGGCGTGCAGTTGATGGAAGTGCCGATGGAGGTGCTGAGTCATACGACACTCGCCTTCTTCGTGGTGGTCTCCGTCGTGCTCGGCCTCAAGACGCTCACGATGTCGGCCCGCACCGAGACGTTCCTCACCTCAATCCTCACGATCGCGCTCTTCTGGCAGGCCGGGATCTGGCTTTCGGCGGCGGTGATCGGCTGGCTGGATCACAAGCGGCGGCGCAGCCTGAGCTCGGATCGTGCGTTCGCGAGCTCGCTCAGCATCATCGGCCTCGGCGTACGCACGCTCATCTGGGCGCTGGTCGTGCTGCTCACGCTCGACAACCTGGGAGTCGATGTCACCGCGCTCGTGGCGGGTCTGGGCATTGGCGGTGTCGCAATCGCACTCGCCGTGCAGAACATTCTCGGTGACCTCTTCGCCTCGCTCTCGATCGCGCTCGATCGGCCCTTCGTGGTAGGGGACTTCCTGATCGTGGGCGACTTCCTCGGCAGCGTCGAGTACGTCGGCATCAAGAGCACGCGACTGAGAAGTCTCTCCGGCGAGCAGATCATCATGTCGAACGCCGACCTGCTTGGCAGCCGGGTGCGCAATTACGGCCGCATGAACGAGCGGCGCATCGCTTTCACGCTCAACCTGACATACGAGACATCAGCCGAGATGCTGGAGCGTGTGCCTGCCATCATTCGCCAAGTGGTCGAGTCGCAGGAGGGCACGCGCTTCGACCGCAGCCACTTCGCGACCTATGGCGCGCACTCACTCGACTTCGAGACCGTCTATTACGTGCTGTCGGCGGACTACAACCGCTACATGAACATTCAGCAGGCGATCAACCTGCGCATCTTCCGCGAGTTCGAGCGCCTCGGGATCGAGTTCGCATACCCCACGCAGAAGCTGTACCTCGCGCGCTCGCCGGCCAAGGAAAGCGAGCCTCAGACATCGGCACAGGTCGCCGCGGCTTAGCTCGAGTGATCGACACGACCGCGGACGATGCGGGCCGTAGTGAGCTTGGGCAAGTCCTGCGCTTCGGCACCCATCGGCGGAGGATCGCTCCGGGGCATCCTCGGAATGCCCCGCTCAGGCCGCTTCCTCGGCGCCGCTGCCGACCGACTCACGCCAGCGGGCACACGAGCGCTCCACGACCTCCGCCAGCGACCGCGCGCTTGCGCGCTGGCGGCGCAGCCATCCCGCATCGTTGCTAGTGGTCTCGGCCTTCGTGGCGAGGCGCGCGATCGCTTCGGTGCAGCCGAGCTCGGCGCTCACTGCAGCGACCCGGTCGAGCGTAAAGCGAATATGGTCCTGAACCGTGAGGCGCTCGCCGAAGGATCCCACGATCATCCGCCCATAGTAGCCAAAGCGCGCGGCCTGGAAGCGATTGTGGCGATAGACGTAGTCATCGAGCCACTCCGTGGGCGCCACCCGTCGCGTCCACTCCACGAGCACCTGCGTATAGGCTGCGATGTCGGCGGCGTCGAGCACACCCAGCGGCGTGTCCGGCACCCGCAGTTCGACGGTACCGAGCTCGGGCTTGGGGCGGATGTCCCAGTAGAAATCCTTGATGCTCGACACTACGCCGAGCTGTTTCAGGCGCGTGAAGAAAGCCACGAACTCGGACCAGCTCCGCACGGCCGGCATCCGGCCACTCAGCGGAAAAGCGGCGACCATGTTCAGCCGGCAGGAATCGAATGCAGTGTCGATGCCGCGGTGGAAAGGCGATGCGGCACTGAGCGCGATGAAGTGCGGCACGAACAAGGCCAGGCGATGCACGGTATGGACGGCTTCGTCGCCGCCAGGGCAGCCGATGTGCACGTGCTGACCGAACACGGTGAACTGCTTGGCGAGGTAGCCGAACTGGAAACCCACCTCGCGGAACCGCTCGGTCGGGCTCAGTTCGCGCTCCTGCCAGCGGTGGAACGGGTGCGTTCCTCCGCCGCAGATGAGTGTCGCGCGTTCCCGGGCCGCACTACTGAGTGCGCGGGCAACACCGCCCAGCTCCTCGCGCAGCCCGGCATGCTCCAGGTGCACCGACGAATTGACCTCGATCATCGACTGCGTGATCTCGAGCTTCACGCGCTCGTCGAGACCGCGCTGTGTTGCGAGTTCGCGCACCGACACCGCTGTCGTGGTGAGGTCGAAGGAGGCGGGGTCGATCAGCATGAGCTCCAGTTCTACGCCGACCGTCGGTTGCTCATTGCGCTTGAATTCGGGCAGATCGGTCACTGTGCCCCCTGGGCTCCATTGATCCGGGCAGCGGTTGCGCGCGCCCCGATGCTGTTGCACGCTGTGCCCGCACGGGGAGGGATCGTGTTCCGCGGCGAATCGTACGCGACAAAAGCGCTGCTGGCACTGCCACCGGATGAGAGAGCGCGCGTCGCCACATGTCGCTGACGCTGTCGCTGCATGCCCTGGCGGCCCTGTGCGTCACCGTCGTCGCCCTGGGGCTGTTCGCCTCCGGGCGCATACGGATAGAACTGATCTGCCTCGGCACGATCGCCGTCCTCGCGCTGGGGTTCTACCTGTTTCCACTCGAGCGCGCGGGGCGCTTCACCGGCATGGAAGTCGCCTTTGGCGGTTTCGGCCACGAAGCACTCGTTGCCATCTGCTGCCTGATGATACTGGGCCGTGGCCTCGTCGTGACGGGTGCGCTGGAACCCGCCGCGCACGCCCTTGCACGCGTGTGGCGCTACAGTCGCACGCTCGGCCTGGCGTGCTCGCTCCTGGTGTGCGCCGCGCTGAGTCTCGTCGTCAACGATACCCCGATTGTCGTGCTCGCGCTGCCGATCCTGCTGTCGCTCGCCGTGCGTGCGGGCGCTCCCGCCTCCAAGACATTGATGCCCGTCAACTGCGCGATCCTGATCGGCGGCATGAGCACGACGATCGGCACTTCGACCAACATCCTCGTCACCTCGATTGCGACCGACCTGGGCTTGCCGCGCTTCGGCGTCTTTTCGTTCATCGAGATTGCGCTGGCGGCGGGCGCCATCGCCCTTCCGTATCTCCTGTTCGTGATGCCGCGGTTGCTGCCGTCGCGCACGCCCGAGGAGACCGAGGCCCCGCGGCGCTACGTGGCGACGCTGCACCTGGCCAAGCTGCCCGAAAGCCTGCGGTCGCTCGGTGTGCTGCGCGAGAAGATACCCGAGGTGCAGATCTCCGGCGTCGCGCGTCACGGCTTCGGCATGCAGCTCGCGGAAGATGCCGCCCCGGTCAATGAGGGGGACTGGGTGTTCGCCACCGGAACTGCGGAGGAGCTGCGCAACGCCGCGCGCTCGATCGGAGCAACGCTCGCCGATCCCGATGTGCTCGCCGCGATTCAACAGGCCGCTGCCGAGAGTGGCGAGGACGAGCAGCTGGCGCACATCGTCGTGGGGGCGGATTCATCGCTCATAGGGCAATCCGCGGAATCAGCGCGCATCGCGGAGCGCCACGGCGTCGTCGTACTCGGTGCCTCGCGCTCCACCGCCACGCTCGGCGCCGCTCGCAGGCCGGTGGCGGAGCGGCTCGACATCGGAGATGTGCTGCTGGTGCGCGGAACTCCGAGCCGGTTGAAGACTTTCGACGTCATCGAAGGGGTGCACGTGCTGGAGGGCGCACAAGATCTGCCACGAACTGCGCGGGCGGCGTGGGCGGTGATCATCGTCGTAGCAGTCGTCGCATTGGCGGCCACCAGGATCCTGCCGATCGCGGTGGCGGCGCTGGCGGGTGCGATTGCGATGCTGGCGGCAGACTGCATCCGCTTCGACAACATCGGGCGGGCGCTCAGCCTGCCAGTGATTCTCCTGGTCGCGACCAGCATCGCGCTGGGACGCGCACTGGTCGAAACCGGTGCCGCGGACTGGCTGGGTGCGGTGTTCGCGCTCACGCTGCATTCGGCGCCGCCGGGAGTAGTGCTGGCCGCGCTCATGGTATTCGTCGCGACACTGACCAATTTCGTCTCCAATGCTGCTGCCGCTGCCGTGGGCACGCCACTCGCCGTCAGCCTCGCACAGAACCTGGGCATCAACGCCGAGCCGCTGGTGCTGGCCGTACTGTTCGGCTGCAATCTCTGCTATGTGACGCCGATGGCGTACCAGACCAACATGCTGATCATGGGTGCCGCACGTTACGAGTTCAGGGACTTCGTGCGCGCCGGACTGCCGCTCGCGCTGCTCATGACGGTGACGCTGGCGGCGCTGCTGGTGATCCGCTACGGCCTGTGAGCGCCGAGAGAGGCAACGGTGCGATGTGCGCCGGCCGCTTCGCTTTGTTCATGCGTGGCACGCCGGCCATGTTGAAGAGCAAGGCAGGCGGACCGCCAAACATGCAGGCTCACAGGGGAACGGGGAAGAGCAGCCGCCAGGCATCGGCGGGATGACACAGCCCCCACGCGATCCCGGCAAAGCCGAACGGAATGCTCGAGCGCCGGCCTCCCGACGCGATGCGTGTGGCGATGACTTGCATGCCGGACAGCGCGCTTCGATCTGCTGTCGCGCCCCACGTCGGGGAGATGGCAACCGGCGATGACACGACGCGCAGCGAGGTCGCTGTCGTATCGCTCCAGGCGGACCGCAGCACCTTGCGGACCTGCGCGCGGCGCGCGTCTTCCACCTCGTGCGCAACACCCTGCGAGGCGACGAGGAGCGTTCCCTGGCTCGCGCTGTGCGGGTATGCGACGACGCTCATCGCTGCCGCGGCGCACGGTGCGCAGGCAGCCAGCACCGCCGCGCCGACAAAATGGCTGAAGTACATCGGCGCAGTCTTCCACGAGCGACCACTGCGCATCGTGGAGCAACGATGTTCGAGTCGAGCCGCGGCGGAGAGTTCTCGCGGAAGTAGTGTGATCAGGCTGGGACTTCGTGCCGTTGCACGAAGGAAGTCAACCAGGCACGCACCGCAGCCGGACTGGGCAGCCGCCACTCAGCCCAGACGCGGTCACCCACCGCGACCGCCAGCCCTCGGTGCCTGCGCGCGGCGCTGAAGCCGTCGCTGTCCGTCAGGTCGTCGCCGACGAACACCGGAACCCTCCCGGCGAACGGCGCCTCGCGCATGAATGCCTCTACGGCCGTGGCCTT
>DATBIF010000364.1:0-10628 GCA_036557045.1 Steroidobacteraceae bacterium | reverse complement strand
GCAGGCTGCGCTCAAGCTGCACTTTCAGGCGCTCGATCACGCTGTCTCGCCGCAGGAAAAGGCTCGCGTGCTGCTCGCCGTCGGCGAGGACCAGATCGCCGCGGGTTCGGTGCGCGCAGCCGCGGATACGCTGGCGCGCGGGCTCAAGCTCGATCTGCCCGCGCAGTCGACCGTGCGTTACCAGCTTCAGGGCACATACGGCTATGCGCTCAGCCGCAGCGGCGACGCTACCGGCCGCGATCTGCTGCTGCAGGCGGCTCGCGCGCAGGAATCCACCGGCGATGACAACTATGCAGCGGCGAACTATGCACTGCTGGCGGGCGAAGAGCGTCACGCCGGCCGCATCGATGCGGCGCTACAGCACGTCAGCAAGGCACTGAGCCTCTATGACGCGCAGCGGATCCGCGCCGTCAACCCGGACCTGCGTGCCACATACATTTCCAATCGCGCCGCCGCCTACGAATTGCAGGCGGATCTCCACATGGAGCAGTGGGTCAAGGCGACCGTGCGCTCGGAGCAGGACCGTTTCGCCGCGGCGGCGCTCGGCACAGCGGAGCGCCTGCGCACCCTGGCGCTCGAGGACTTCCGGCAGTTCGCCCAGCAACGCGGAAAACAACCCGGTGTAGCGCCGACGAGCGCGCTCGTGGAGCTCGATTCACGCCTCGCAGCGAAACGGCACCGCCTGACGACACTTCTCGACCTCGATGAGCCGCCGGCGGAACAGGTGGCCTCCCTGCGTCGCGAGATCGCGCTGCTGCGCACGCAGATCGACGTCGCGCAGCAGAAGCAGGCGCCGTCGGATGCGAAGGCGCCACGAGCAGTAACTGCGCTCCCGCTTCCGCAACTGCAGGCTTCGCTCGCACCCGACTCGGCGCTGGTGACCTGGCTGCTCGGTGCGGAGCGCAGCTGGATCTGGTGCATCACGTCGGATTCCGCACAGGCGTTCTCGCTGAGCTCGGGAGAGAAGGTCGAGGCGGCCGCGCGCGATCTCTATGCCCTGTGGAGTCACACCCCCGATGGCAGCGACACGCGCGCCCGGGAGCTCACGGCGAGTCAGACGATCCTGGGATCGGCGGCCGGGCTCGTGGCCAGGCAACGCTCGATCACGATCGTGGCCGATGGGGCGCTGCGTGCGATTCCCTTTGCAGCGGTGTGGCTCCAGGCGCAGCCGGGCGTCAAGCGCCTCGCAGAGCTCGCCACGGTTTCCTATCAGCCGACGCTCGATCACTGGCAACACGGCAGGGGCGGGCAAACGGGTCCGCGGACGACCGAGCGTATCCTGCTGGTCGGCGATCCGGTCGTCATCGGCTCATCCGCGCCCGGCGTGGCACAGACACGCGATGCGGTACTCGCGGACGGCGCCTATCCCTTGCGGCGCCTGCCCGCGTCGCGTCGCGAGGTCGAAGGCATCGTCAAGATCGCGACCGGTTGGCAATCGGATGTGCTGCTCGGTGAGGCGGCAACGCGGGCCGCGGTGCTGGCGCAGCCCCTGGACGAGTTTCGCGTGCTGCACTTCGCGACGCACGCGCGCCTCGACGTGCATGATCCGCAGCTGTCGTCGATCCTACTGTCCGCGCGCGCCGGTAACGGTGTGCACGGCGATTCGGCCCTGAGCCTGCGCGACATCGTCGGCCTCGGCCTCAACGCCGACGCCGTCGTGCTGAGCGCCTGCGAAGGCTCGCTCGGCAAGGAATATCGCGGCCAGCTTTCGTTCGGATTGTCGGAGGCGTTCCTGCTCGCCGGGGCGCGCAATGTCCTCGGGAGTCTGTGGCGCGTCTCGGACGTCGCTACCGAGGCGTACATGAGAATGTTCTACGAGGCCTACATGACGCGCGGCCTCGACTCGGTCGCTGCCGCGCAGTCCGCCGCCCGCCGCATGATGAGCGATCCGCTCTATCGGCATCCGTTTTACTGGGCTGCATTCGTGGTGCTCGCCTCCTGAGGCGTGGCTGCGAAGGCAGGGTTGATGAGAAGGCGTAATGAGTAACTTGAGGAGCAGGGCCCCATGAGAACTCATACAAGAAATCTGCTGTTGATGCTCTTGGCGATATTCGCGATCGGGCCGGCCTGTAAACCACGGGGGACGGCCGGTTCCGAAGGAGCGGGCGCAGTGCGGGACGGCCCCTACGAGGTGTGTTCGGTCGACGCGTACGAGGGTGGCACGCATCTCAACCTGTGGGACCAGATCGAGATCAAGACCGGCAAACCGGTGAGCGCGGTCAAGTTCACCATGTACGACCCACCGCTCGACGCGCCGCTGCCGCGCGCGAAAGGCGAGGCAGCACCAGCGATGTCAGCTTCCAAGCCGAATGTGGAGGTGTTGCCCATGATCACCTGCTGTGGCGGCGAACAACTGGGGGGCCAGAAGACATTCATGCACCCGGAAGGGCCCGTCCTGCACGCCGTGATCATCGAGAATGCGGTCGATGAGCACAACCCGGGCAAGTGCACCAGGGAGCCGCTGCTGACGATCAGGTTCTGCTCGCCCGCCAAGGACGACAGCAATGGCGCAGCGTGGGAGTGCCGGCACGGCAGCAGCACACATGGCGGCGACGTGCATGCGCAGCCTCAATAACGCCAGGGCCAACCCCGAAGGTTGATCATGCACCGACCCAACATTACGCTCGTGGCGCCGATGGCGCGGCTCAATCCAGTGCCGCGATCGGAGCCCGTGCCCGAAAGCAAGACCACTGAGCGCTCGCAGGACGACCGCAACCTGCGCCCGGCAACGGGCGTGAGCAAGGCGGCGATCGAGGCCCTGATCCGCGACAACTACGCGGGTCTGAGGCTCCTGATCGCGCGTCGCACGGGCGATCCGGACGTGGCTGCCGACCTCCTGGGCGAGGCGATCTGCATCGCCTGGGAGAAGTGGCAGGCCGGCAAGATCGCACGGCCCGAGCAGATCGCGGGTTACATCTTCCAGGTGGCGCTCAACCTGCTGCGCAATCACCGGCGCACGGTCGCGGGACGGCCGGGCGCGCGCGCCGACAGCTCGCAGCTCGATGCGATCGCCGACGAGACCGCCACGACGGACGGGTGGATGGAGCGCCAGATGGCCGCGCGCGTGAAACGCATCATTGCGTCCATGAGCACGCCGCGCGACCGTCAGGTGCTCACGCGCTTCTATCTGCAGGAGGAAGACAAGGAATCGATCTGCCGCGATCTCAACCTGGACGCCGCGCAGTTCGACAAGGTCCTGCACCGCGCCCGCGGGCGTCTCAAGGAGCTGCTGAGCGCGCAGGGCCTGAAGAAATCCGATTTTCTGTCTGTACTGGTAATGCTATGAGCTACGGTCGAGGGGTGTTAGCCATGAAGGTCGATAGGATGTTCAAGGATGATCCGACGCTGGCGGGTCGCTATCTCGCAGATCAGATGAGCGAGGCGGAACGCGAGGAGTTCGAGACCGCCCTGCTGCAGGATCCGGAGGTTGCCCAGGAACTGGAAGCGACCGCGCGGCTGAAGGTCGGCATGGAAAAGCTGCAGCAGAGCGGTGAGCTCGAGAAGCTGGTGCGAGCGCGGCCGCTGTTCGAGCGGCCCGCTTTCCTCGCCGCGGCCGCATCGATTGGTGTGCTGGCCATTGGTCTGGTGTTGGTGCAGTGGCAGAACGCGAGTGTGCCATCGGGCCTGGCCTCCTCTGCGTCCGAGCTCTTCGACGCTTCGGGCAGGGTGCTGGTCGTCGGAACGACCGCGGCCATGCAGCGAGTGCGCAGCGATGCCTACGATGCGGAGATCGAACTGCCCCTCGAGAGACAGGCGCTGCGACTGCGCCTGCGGCCAGGCTCGCCGGGCAAGGCTGATGAATACAGCGTCTCGCTCGCCCGTATCAATGACGACGGGTCGACGGCGCCGGTGGCCGTGTTGAAGGATCTGCGCCAGGCCGAGGATGGGTTCATCAGCGTCTATGCCGATTCCGCCCTCCTGCGGCCGGGTCGCTATCAGCTCGCGGTGAGCGGCGAGGGGAGCGAGGCGCCCGTCTATGGAGAGACCTTTGTCATCCGCGTGCGGCCGCACGCGAGCGGTTCCGCCGCACCGGAGTAATGCCAAGGACGTTGGCATCGAGGATCTTCGCAAGGTCGGGCATCACGCCGATGTTGCGGGCGCCATCCGCACACGGAGTCCCGAGCCCGCGGTGACTCAGGATCTCACGCAACTGCCGCGGCGGCAGTCGCATGCCGGGTTGTGCAGCCGCGACCACGCCCTGCACGATGAGCGCCACGCCCGCGATGATCGCCGCGGCGGCTGAAGTCTCGCCAAAATCTGCTGCGCAACCGGCTTCAGCAGGCACCGTGACGTGCTCGCCCCAGGCATAGCAGTCGATGCGGCCGCCGTAGTTGCTGGAAGTGACAGGTTCGTGCTTCCCCGCGACCGTGCGCGATCTGCCGGCGCCCACGACGATCGCGCCTGAATCGCCACGAACGGAATCGCGTTTCAGGAACGACTCACCCCGCTCGTTCTCGAAGCGGTCCAGGTCGATGCCCTGCGGCACGCTGCCCGTATCGCGGCCATTGCCAGCAGCCTCGATCACGGTGATGCCGCGTCGCGTCGCGCCCGCAATCAGCTCGAACAGCTGCGGCAGGGCTTCGGCCGGCAAGTGACCCATGCCGCCTTCCGGCGTCGCCAGGCGAGTCTGCGTTTCGAGCAACAGCACTCCGCCCGCGCTGTTGCGATCCGCGGCGTTGATCGCGACCAGCCTGTCGATGGCGGCCGCGATGCCTGAGCGCGCGCTCTCGGAGGTGGACGAGACATGTACCGAAGCCACCCGGGGTGCGAGGCCCGTGTAGGAGGAGCTTGTGCCGCAAACGATGCCGAGCACCGCGGTACCGTGCCGGCTCGAGCCCTGGTCGAGCTTGCCCGTGAGCGGAGCCCCGATGCGATGCGCGAGCAGGGATTGGTGGGTGAGCATCCAGCCCCGTTCGACATCGATGAAGTGCTGCCCCTCACCCGCCCCACCGGCCACGTCAGCGGCGCTGTCGAGGCCAACGCCGTCCGGTGCCGCAGCCGCGCAGCCAATGTGGGAGCCGCACGCACGCGCTGCGCTCCGTTCGCCTGGCACGGCCCTGGTGGCGCGGACGTCGAGCGCCGCGGCGATTGCGAGCGCCAGGGTGCTGAGAATCACGTTACGCCGCTTCACCGCGGCACTCCTGGCGGGCGCGGAATCATGAGCCTGAAAGTACCATGCAGGCACGGTCGCGCCGCATCTTCCACGCCGGCGGCCGGCGTGTGTAGAGTCACGACCAGGTGCGTGGCAGGAGAGCGGCGTGAAGTGGCTGGCGACGTTGGTTGCGGCGGCGATCGCCCTGGCGGCGGTGCGCGTCTACCTGACGATGCGCCGCCGGCGTGCAGAACGTCGCGAGGATTTCGACGCGAGGCTCATCCGTCAATTGCGCGAGAAGGGACTCGATCCGTTTCAGCCGCACGAGCTCGATTTCTTCCTTGCGCTGCCCGACGCAGCCGCCGCGCAACCGATCGCGCGCCAGCTTGAAGCGGAGGGCTTTACGACCGACGCGCACGCGATGCCGGAAAACGTCGGTCAGG
Organism: Steroidobacteraceae bacterium; assembly: GCA_036557045.1. Classification (GTDB taxonomy): domain Bacteria; phylum Pseudomonadota; class Gammaproteobacteria; order Steroidobacterales; family Steroidobacteraceae; genus DATBVX01. The sequence goes on along the minus strand of DATBIF010000364.1, from coordinate 5,093 downwards.
GCGTGAGCCTGCATGCACGCAAGTCGATGCGACTGTCGGTAGAGGAGATCAGCGCACTTTCTGCGCGCTTCACCGCGCTCGCGCAGCACAGCGGCGGCCGCTATGACGGCTGGATCGTCCGGCGCGGCAATTGACATAACCGACTCTTATATACCCCAGTCGCTTCGAAGTGCGCCTGTCGAAATCACGGCTCCTTTCGCATCTGCAGTGCCCCAAGCGCCTGTGGCTCGACGTCCACCGCCCGGAGGTCGGACGCTACTCGGCGCGGGCGCAGTTGCGGTTCGAGACCGGACATCGCGTGGGCGAGGTGGCGCGCGAGCTCTACGCGCAAGGACGCGAGGTGGCATTCGATCGCGACATCTCCATTGCGCTCAGTGACAGCCAGGGCGAGCTCTTCCCCGCCGAGTCGCCGCTCGCCAAGGTCTTCTTCGAAGCGCCCTTCAGGCATCAGGACATCCTCATTCGTGCCGATGTGCTCGAACGAAGCTCGAGCGGCACGCGGCTCATCGAGGTCAAGTCAGCGGGGCGGGTCAAGGACGAACATCTGCCAGACGTTGCCATTCAAAGCTGGGTGATCAGCGGCAGCGGAGTGCGGCTGAGCGACGCCGCGATCGCTCATGTCGACATGCGCTTTAGGTACGAGGGGAATGGGGACTACCGGGGGCTGCTGGTGGAACAGCCGGTCGCGAGCCTCGTGGCGCCGCTTGTGCCGCGAGTCGCCACCTGGGCAAGCGACGCGCAGCGCACGCTCGCAGGGCCCGAGCCCAGGATTCGCGTCGGGCGGCATTGTCACTCGCCCCACGAGTGCCCGTTCATCGGCTATTGCTGGCCCCGTACCGACTATCCTCTCACGGTACTGCCGCGGTCGGACAAACAGCTCGACGAATGGATCGCGAAGGGATATCGCGATGTGCGCGACATACCGGAGGCGGAGGTCGCGGGCGAGACGCGCCTGCGCATCTGGCGCGCGACGCTGGCAGGTCGCGCCGAAACCGGGCCCGGGCTGCGCGAAGCACTGCGCGCGATACCCTTCCCGCGCTATTACCTCGACTTCGAGACCATCGATTTCGCCGTGCCGATCTGGGCCGGCACGCATCCTCGCCAGGCAATCCCGTTCCAGTGGTCGATCCACGTGGAGACGGAGCCCGGCGTGATCGAGCACCTGGAGTTTCTCGATGTGACGGGAGAATTTCCGGTCGTTGCGCTGGCGCAGCGCCTGATTGCGGCCCTCGGGTCCTCGGGCGCGATCGTGTCGTACTCCAGCTACGAGTACGGCTGTATCGAAAGGTTGGCGGCGCTGGTGCCGTCGCTCGCGCTGCCGCTGCAGGCGCTGTTGCCGCGAATCGTCGATCTGCTGCCGCTCTTCAGGCGCGAGTACTACCACCCGGCGATGCAGGGCAGCTGGTCGCTCAAGGCTTTGCTGCCAGCGGTCGTACCGGGCCTGCGCTATGAGCGCCTCGGCGAAGTCACGGATGGCGAGAGCGCGCAACGCGCCTATCTGGAGGCCACGGATCCGTCCACGTCGATGTTGCGCAAGGCGCAGATCGTGCGCTCACTCCTCGATTACTGTCGCTTCGACACGCACGCGATGGTGTTGCTGGTGGGCGCATTCCGCTGACAGCCGGAGGTCGGCTCGCTCACTGCAGCAATATGCATGCTGGGCGGCCGACTCGGCTGGTGCAGGGATTCACCATGGGAACGAGGTGCAAGGCTCGCGATCGCGCTCGGGCGCCGAGCGCGCGTTCAGCTGGATCTCGCTCAGGACCGCCAGCTTCTCGCCGACATTCCGCTGCGCCGACCGCGCCTTGTCGCGAAACGCGCGCAAGGTCTCGAGGGCGCGCTCGAAACGATCGTCGCCCTGGTACTCGTGCTCGGGAAGATGAAATGCACGCAGTGACATGTTGCCTCCTCAAGGTCTCGTAGTAGGTTTTCCGATGGCGCACAAGCTAGCCCAATGCGCGCCAGTGAGCGGCCAGACTGTGTGAATGCCGCTTCAATGTTTCTGATGGGTTCCGGCGCATGCGCCGACAGTCCGCCCGAACTTCGCGGTGCTGAAGCCCGCGCGCATAATCGCCGCAGCCGCCCATTCGCGAGCGGCGGCGGGAGGCCGCCATGTTCGCCGCTGTCTACGACCGCACCGGGCCCGCCGCCGAGGTGCTGCGCATCGAGGAAATCGCGACTCCGACGCCAGGGCCGGGCGAGGTGCGTGTCGAGCTGCATTGGTCGGGCGTCAATCCTTCCGACGTGAAGTCCCGTGCCGGACTGCGCACGAAGACCCTGCCATTCCCGCGCATCGTGCCGCACAGCGACGGGGCGGGAATCATCGACAAGGTTGGCGAAGGTGTCGCGCCGGGGCGAGTCGGTGAGCGCGTATGGATCTGGAATGCCGCCTGGGGCAGAGCATCTGGTACCGCCGCCCAGTATGTCGTGTTGCCCGCGGAGCAGGCCGTGCGACTTCCCGATCGCGTCGATCTGGCCGCGGGCGCCTGCCTCGGGATTCCGGCACTCACCGCGTGGTACGCGCTTGTGGTCGATGGCGGGACTGCCGGCAAGAGCGTGCTCATCGCGGGCGGCGCCGGAGCTGTCGGACACTACGCGATCCAGCTGGCAAAGCTCATGGGTGCCGCGCGCGTTTTTTCCACGGTGAGCGGCATCGAGAAGGCGGAGCTGGCACTCGCCGCCGGTGCTGACGAGGTGATCAACTATCGACGCGAGAACGTCGCTGCACGCATCAGCGAAGCGACCAAGGGCGCAGGGATCGATCGCATCGTCGAAGTCGACATGGCCGCGAACGCGGCGCTCGATCTCGAGGTGATGCGCCAGGGAGGCGACATCATCGTCTACGGGAGTGGAACATCGGATGTGGCCCTGTCCTTCAGCGCCGGGATCCGCAAGCACGCGCGGGTGCGCTTCATCCTCGTCTACACGATGCCGTCTGCCGAGCGCCGGCAGGCGCTCGAGCAGCTGACGCGACTGCTCGAGCCCAACCGGCTGATCCACAACATCGCGGCTCGCATGCCCTTGACCCACGTCGCGGCCGCTCACGAGCTGGTCGAGAGCGGCCGCGCCGCAGGTAACGTGATCCTCGAGATCGAATAGCCGGGATCAGCCCTGCACGATCGGCGTGAGCGCCTTCTGGATGCGCTCCAGCTGTGCCGGGGTTGTCATGCTCGTGAGCAGGCGACCGAAATGTGGGTGCTGCACGCCGGAGATGATGTACTGCCAGCGATACGCCTTGAGGACGCCGTTGTCGAGAGCCTTGCGCTCACTCTCGCTGAACCTGCGGCCTGCGATCGCTGCGAAATACTCGACGTCCGCCGCGGCCTGTCCCTGCACGATCATGTCGACGCCGGCGACGAGCTCGATCACGTCGTTCACCGCCTGCTCGCGCTGCGCTTCGTCGAGCCTCGCGTGCTCACGCTGCCACTCGAGCTCATCCAACATCGCGTGCTGGCACTCTTCCTTCCAGTGGAACATGAAGACGTCCTTCCACAGCGGCGAGATGTCGCTGGTCTGCGGCGCGATGCTCTCGAGATAGTGCTGCTGACTGAAGAGCTCGATGAGACAGGTGAGGCACAGCACCGCCCACGTTGATTTGCCGAGCACGAACTGCGCGACGTCGTTGGGTGCGGCCGCGGCCCGATACCCTGCGGGCATCACGGCGGCGATCATCTCTTCGACGCGCCGGAACAGCTCCTGGTGCTTGAGCTCCTCGTCGCTGAAGCGCACGAGCGCGTGCAGGGCCGTCTGGTCCTGCAACCAGTGATCGCGGCTGATCTCGAGCACCTTGGCGTTGATGAAGCGCTCGACGAGGCCGAAGAGCAGGGCATAAGTGCGCCCCTGGACCTGTGTGAGAAGGCGCGCCTCGGCAGCGCTGAGGAATGACAGCTCGTCCACTTTCGAGAGCCCGTTCGGCAGGAAGCTCTGCGACAGGTCGAAGCTGCGGCCGCGAATGACATCGTCATCGATGTCCCAGCGGGCGCGCTTCGAGGCGCTGATGATGCGCGCGTAGCGGGCGGTGTTGACGGGAGGTTTCGGATTCTGGACGACCTGGATTGCGGCATTCATGGCTCGGCTCCTGGGTTGGGGTCTTCGAGTGACGCGCAGGATGTCGGAACCGCCGCAACGGAAAAACGGGAAGAATGTCCTGACTTTCGGCCGACAGGGCTGCGAGGGACGGGAGAATTGTCCCGGCGTGGCGCGCACGGCAGATGGCGGGAGGCAAAAGGCGGGTAAACTTCGCGCCGGGGCAGAATCCGATGCGTGTGCAGCAGTCAGTCCGATACGTGAAGACCCGCGACGGCGTGCGACTGGCGTGGGCGACCTCGGGCAGCGGCCCGACGCTCGTGAAAGCCGCCAACTGGCTGTCGCATCTCGACTACGACCTCGAAAGCCCTGTCTGGCGCCACTGGATCGAGTTTCTGAGCGCCCACTACCGCCTGGTTCGCTACGACGAGCGCGGCTGCGGGATGACGGACTGGGAAGTTGCGGACGTTTCACCGGCGCGCTGGATGGACGACCTGGAGGCGGTGGTCGCCGCCAGCGATCCCGGCGAGCGCTTCGTACTGTTCGGAATCTCGCAGGGCACCGCGCCCGCGGTGGGCTACGCCGTGCGCCATCCGGAGCGCGTTTCGAAGCTGATCCTGTATGGCGGCTATGCAACGGGCTGGCAGCACCGCGATGACACGGACAGCCTGCGCCGCTACCGGGCGATGATCGATCTCGCGTTGCTCGGCTGGGGCAAGGACAACCCGGTATTCCGCGAGCTGTTCACCTCGATGTTCGTGCCCGGCGCGACCCGCGAACAGATCGACTGGTTCAACGAACTGTGCCGCCGCACGACCACCCCGCAAATGGCGACGCGGCTGATGATGGCGAGGGGTGAAGTCAACATCCGGGAGCTCCTGCCGCAGGTGCGCGTGCCGACACTGGTGCTGCACGCACGCCAGGATGAATGCGTGCCGTTTTCCGCGGGCCGGATGATCGCTGCGGAGATCCCGAACGCCGAGTTCGTGCAGCTCGATTCGCGCAATCACGTGCTCTTGTCACACGAGCCGGCGTGGGTTCGGTTCAAGGAAGCCGTGCTGGAATTC
>DATBIF010000363.1:0-5664 GCA_036557045.1 Steroidobacteraceae bacterium | reverse complement strand
CCAGCCGTACGGCGGGTTTCCCGAGGGGCTGCGGCGCAAGGTCCTCAAGGGCAGGAAGCCGCTGACGGTGCGGCCCGGCGAAGTGCTGCCGGCTGCGGACCTGGAGCGCGAGCGCGCCGAGGCCGCACGCCGTTGCGGTCGCGCTATCACGGATACCGAGCTTGCCTCGTATCTCATGTATCCAAAGGTGTTCATCGAGTACGCGGCGGAGCGGCTGCGCTTCGGCGATGCCGGCGTCCTGCCGAGCGGCGTGTTCTTCTATGGCATGGAGCCGGGCGAGGAGATCAGCCTCGATCTCGAGCGCGGCAAGACCCTGATCGTGAGCTTCGTGGCCGTGAGTGAGATCAACGAGGACGGCACGCGCACGGTGTTCTTCGAGTTGAATGGCCTGCCGCGCTCGGTGCGCGTCCCCGACCGCAGCCAGGTGGCGAAACGGCCGGCACGTCGCAGGATCGAGCCCGGCAACGCGGGCCACGTGGGCGCGCCGATGCCTGGAACGGTGGTGACCGTGGCGGTGCGCGCCGGGCAGAAGGTCGCGCGCGGGGACCTGCTGCTCACGCTCGAGGCGATGAAGATGGAAGCCGCGGTGCGCGCGGAGGCTGACGGCGAAGTCGCCGAAGTGCTGGCGCAGCCTGGCATGCAAGTGGACGCAAAGGACCTGCTGCTGACGCTCCGCTGAGCGGTGCCGGGTCGCGGCTTCGCGGTTCGGTGCCGGGTCGCGGCTTCGCGGTTGTTCATGCTGCGAAACAAGCACGACAAGCCGCGCCGCCACCGTCCTCAGCAGCCATCGAAGCGATGTTTGACGCTCTCCCGCAAGCTTGACTCGCTACGACCCAGGGCGCGAGCGACGCTCGACAGCGAAGCAACGCGCTGCGCCACCGCTTCATGCGCGATCCAGGCGCGTGCTGCGACCAGACGCCGTTGTCGGCTGAACGAAACCAGCGCGTCCCGCGTCACCCCGAACCTGATGCAACCTTCGCCTATGAGGTTGGCGAGACTCACCGTGGACTTGGGGTTCCATGATGGGCTCTCAAGCCGGCTCGCGAACGCATCTCCTGGAAGCACGCCACTGCCCGCCGACTCAGGAGGCCGAGGCTCCTGGTCGGCGATCGCATCGTGTGCTGCCGCAATGAATCGACCATACGCCGCGATCGCACGCGTCCTGTCGATGTGAAACATCTGCAGTGCGACATCCGTCGTGAGCCAGGAGCGTGTGCGCCGACCGAGGTAATCGAGATGGCTTGACCACTCGTACTCCGCGGGCGAGTCAACCATGCCGGCGCGCACGGGATTCAGATGGATGTAGCGGAGCAGTTCGAGCAGGTAGTCGTCGGCAGCGACGAGAGCCGCGTGATAGCGCCGTTCGAAGAGGTGTCCGGTCGTTTCAAGGCGCGCCTGCACGGTGCGCGCATAGCGGCTGGCGATTCGCAGCATCAGCCGGCCCAAAGGCATCTCGTCGACCTGCATCAACAGGTGCACATGGTTGTTCATCCAACAGTAGGCATGAACGCGCGTTGCGAAGCGACTGATGACATCACGGATGATCTCTTCGAGCAGCGTCCGATCCGCAGGCGTGAAGAAGATGGCCTGCTGATGGTTTCCGCGAAGCGTCACATGGTAGAACGCACCGGGGATGTGAATGCGCAGTGGGCGAGACATCCTGGGGTGTAGGCCGACTCGGGACCACGATGGTCGGCCCGTCGCGGTGCCGCTTCCACACGCGAAACCGCGCTGATCAACATGAATAACCGCGAAACCGCGACCCGGCACCGGCTATACTCCATCCCGGCATGTCCGACGCTGCCACCGTACTGCTCATCGATGCGAGCCCCGATGATCAACGGATGATCCGCGAGGAACTGGCCGAGATCCGCGGCCATCCTTACGCGCTCGAAATCGCCACGACGCTCTCCGCCGGGCTGGTGCGCCTGAAGCGCGGCGGCGTCGATGTCATCCTGCTCGACCTGCAGCTGCCCGACAGCCTCGGGCTCACCACATTCCTGCGCCTGCAACCGAAGGCCAACGACATTCCCATCGTGGTGCTCATCGGACCGAGTGACGAGGAGCTGGGCGCGGAAGCGGTCGCGCGCGGCGCGCTCGATCATCTCGTCAAGCAGCAGGTGGTGAGCAACCTGCTCGACAAGGCATTGCGTTACGCAACGGAGCGCACGCACACGCTGCTGGCGCTCAAGGCCTCGGAGGCGCGTTACCGCGAGTTGTACGAGAACGTCGTGGCCGGCGTGTTCCAGTCGACCCCGGACGGCAAGTTCATGTCGGCCAATCCCGCACTCGTGCGGCTGCTCGGCTACGCCTCGGAGGACGAGCTGCTCGGGATCGACATCGGCCGGGACCTCTACATGTACCCGGAGGACCGTGACAACTGGATCCGCAACATCCAGGAGACCGGCGAGATCCGTAACGCGGAGCTCCTGCTCAAGCGCAAGGACGGCCGCAAGATCGTGGTCCTCGAGAACTCGCGCGCCGTGCGCGACGACCACGGCCGGGTCCTCTACTACGAGGGAACGCTCACCGATATCACCGAGGCACACGAGCTCTCGCAGCAGCTCTCCTACGAGGCGAGTCACGACGCGCTCACCGGGCTCATCAACCGCCGGGAGTTCGAGCTGCGCCTGCAGCGCGCGATCGAGAGCGCGCAGCTCGGCGATGCCAAGCACGCGCTCTGCTACGTCGATCTCGACAACTTCAAGGTCATCAACGATACCTGCGGGCACGTCGCGGGCGATGAGCTCCTGCGCCAGCTGGCGCACACCTTGCAGCAGCGCATCCGCACGCACGATTCGCTGGCGCGGCTCGGCGGCGATGAGTTCGCCGTGCTGTTGCACGATTGCGCGCTGGAACACGCGGCCGAGGTGGCGCAGGGCATGCGCCGCGCCATCGAGCAATACCAGTTCGTGTGGGGCGCGAACTCCTTCTTCACCGGCTCGAGCATCGGCGTGGTGCCCATCGACGGCACGCACCGGCGCGTGACCCAGGTGTTGAGCGCTGCCGACGCCGCCTGCTACGCGGCCAAGGACCAGGGCCGCAATCGCGTTCACGTGTACCGCGAGGACGATTCGGCGGTGGTGCGCCGCCACGGCGAGCTGCAATGGGTATCGCGCGTCAAGCGCGCCCTGAACGATCAGCGGTTCTTCCTCGAGGCACAGCCCATCGTCCCGGTCGCCGACCAGGAAGCGCGCGTACATTACGAACTGCTGGTGAGACTGCGCGACGAGAACGACCGGCGCGTGCCGCCGGGGGCCTTCATGCCCGCGGTGGACCGCTACAACCTGTCGAGCCGGCTCGACCGCTGGGTGATCGGCGCCGCGTTTGCCTGGCTCAAGCGCAACATGCCGAACCTGCGTGACGTGGAGCGCTTCTTCATCAATCTTTCAGGGGAAACGCTCGCCGACCTGGAGCTCGGCTCCTACATCATCCAGGGTCTGCGCGAGTCCGACATTTCTCCCGAGCGCATCGGCTTCGAGATCACCGAATCCGCCGCGATCAACAACCTGACGCGCGCCAACCGGCTGATCGGGGAATTGCGCCGGCAGGGCGTCGCCTTCGCGCTCGATGATTTCGGCGCGGGCATGTCCTCCTTCGCGTATCTCAAGGCGCTCACGGTCGATTACCTCAAGATCGACAGCATGTTCATCGCGAACCTCGGCAACGACGCGGTGGACTTCGAGATGGTGAGCGCCATCAACCGCATCGGTCACGTGATGGGCAAGCGCACCGTGGCCGAGTGCGTCGAGCAGACGAGCGTGCTCGAGAAATTGCAGGAGATCGGCGTCGACTATGCGCAGGGCTTCGCGCTCGGACTCCCGGTGCCGGTCGACGAGCTGCTCCTCAAGCGCGCCGCGCCACTGCGCGCGCACGGCAGCTGAGCGCGACGAGCAGCGCCAGCGCCTCCAGCACGCCGGATCTTCCGCCTCCGCCACCGCCGCCACCTCCGGAAGGTGGCGGGCCCGCCGCCTCTGTGACCAGCAACGTGACGCTCGCCGAATTGTTCTGGGTTGATCCATCGTTGCTGGCGGCGAGGCTGACGGTACTCGTGAAGCTTCCCGCCTGGCTGCCGAGGAGACTCAGCGAGATGTGCCGGGCGCTGCCGGCCTGGATCGTCCCGAGATCGCAAGTCACCGCGCCGGCCCCGCTCGCGCAGCTGCCCGCGTCAGGCGTCGCGCTTTGAACCGTGAGGGTGGCAGGCACGCTCACGCTGAGCGTCGCGCCGGTGACTGCGGCCGTGCCGACCGAGTCGACCGTGACCTGGTAGTTGAGCGGCTGGTTCTGCAGGGCGGTGACGCTGGCGGGCGCCGCACTCACCGCCGCGTCGGCAGCGGAGACCGCCGTGATGCACGCCGCCGCGCTCACGACCGGTTGCATCTGGTCGAGGCTGCACTGCGAGAAGGTGCTGCTGCCATTGATGCTCGCCGCCATCAGGAAGGTTGTTGGCGTGCTGGCACAAGCCGCGTTCTGATCGCCGTCGTGCGGCGCCCCGAACACGTGCCCCATTTCGTGAGCCGCGATCAACGCCGCAGTGGTCGTACCCACTTCGCTCCCGCCTTCGCTGATGGACACGCCGAAACGCGGGTTGCAGAGCGACGCGAGGAATGCGATGCCGACGATGCTGCCGTCGAAATCGCGGCCGGTCATCAGGTGCGCGATCGCCATGTCGCGAATCGTCGCGGTCGCGTTCTTGTAGTCGCCGAATTCGTTGAGGAGCGTGGCCGGGACCGTGGTCGCGGAGAACGGATCGGTGCCGGCGTCGAAGAGCGCGATCGACGCTACCGCAATGTGGACGCCCACCTGTCCGCTGAAGATACCGTCGACCACGTTCATGCGCGTGACGACGGCGCTCTGCGCGTCGGCCGGATGGTCGGCGGAGAACGGCGCATCGCCGAGCACGGATACATCGATTTGCCCGGTGACCGCTGCCGCGGCTGCGAGCGCCTGGTTGGAACGCAGCTCCTCGACCATCGACTTGTACGCCGCGAGCGGCGTGGCGTTCGCGGGCGGCAGCAACACGCTGCAGAACCCGGGGCCGAGATCGGAGAGCGTGTCGGAGAGCCGGTAGATCACTGCGCCCTCGTCGCTCATGCGCGCGGCGTCGAGCATGAAGGGCTTGGCGCGGCGCGCGGGCTCAATCGTGTAGAGGTCGTGACCGTCCCAGAGCGCGCCTTCGACCGTGTCGCCGACGCGGGTGAGGCGCACCCACGATCCGCGGGCGCCCGCGACCTGGCCTCGATATACCTGCAGCGCGCGCAACACGTCGCGTTGCTCCGCCGGGAGCTGCGCGAACAGGCGATCGTTGGCCTCGAGCGCCAACTCGAACTGGCGCCCGTACGCCTGGAAACTCATCGAGGTGAGCGGAGCCGCAGGGGCGCCACGCACTCCGGCACGCGGCAGCGGGTGCGCGGTCTGCAGCGGTTCGGCGTACAGGATCCGGAACTCGTGCGCGTCGGCGCACATCGCCACTGCCAGCAGCGCGATGCCGCCTAAGAAACTCAGAGCTCGACGCGCCATGGACGACCTCCGTGGTCCTCGATTGCCCCCCGTATAACAGGTGCCGAATGCGGCGCGAGTGAAATGATTCACGCTTGCCCGGACACGCGCCAGTTGTCGCCGAAGTCCGACAGGTTTGGCGCCCGCGGCACCGCAGGCAGTGAC